>JBPCUI010000225.1:0-17150 GCA_051011235.1 Flavobacteriaceae bacterium | reverse complement strand
TTAACATAGGTTACGGACATTTATCGTGACAAAAACTAATGCCTAACCTATATGAAATACAAACTACTTCTGTCTGGAATTCTATTGTCATTTTGCTTATCGATCTACAGTCAGGAATACAACGCCGGACCGTTTGGAAAAGGTGTCTTAAACCTTATGGGGCAGGACAGCACATGGAGCATGAAATTTGGCATGCGAATGCAATTTCTCGGCACCATACGATGGGATAGAGAAGATGGAGGAGGATTGATTAATCCAAGTTCGGCCATGCTGATCCGCCGTGCGCGATTAAAGTTCGACGGGTTTGCGTTCACGCCCAAACTGAAGTACAAAATTGAGTTGGGTCTCTCTAATCGCGATATTGCGGGACAATCTGAATTTACACGAAACGCTCCCAGGTATATTCTGGACGCCGTTGCCAAATGGAATTTCTATGAGAATTTTGTACTTTGGGCAGGGCAGACCAAGCTACCCGGAAATATAGAAAGGGTTATCTCATCGGGCAATCTGCAGTTAGTAGATCGTTCTATTGTCAATGCTCTTTTCAATATAGACCGGGATATAGGTCTTCAACTGAGACACCATACCCAACTTACGGATAAATTTTTAACGCGGGAGATCTTTTCCTTCTCTCAGGGAGAGGGTAGAAATGTGGTCACTGGAAACCTGGGTGGACATCAATATGTTGTCAGGCTTGAGATGCTTCCATTCGGAAAATTCACCAAAAAAGGTGATTATATAGGAGCAGATCTTTATCGCGAGCAGGTACCAAAACTATTGATCGCCGCCTCCTGGGAAATTAATGATAATGCGGTCCGGACACGCAGTAATCTTGGTAATTTTATGTTCAATGATGTCGGTTTATACGAAACCACTATTAGAACCTATTTTGTTGATACCATGTTTAAGTACAGGGGATTTTCATTTATGGGCGAGTATATTAATCGCGATGCCCAGGATCCTATAGCCAAAAATTCGGACGGGACGGAAACTGGCGAAATCGTGCAGGTTGGTGATGGTTTTAACTTACAAGGAGGCTATTTATTTCCCAAGAATTGGGAAATTGCAGGCAGGTATTCCAATACAGATCTGGTAGAGAATATCACGGGAGTGAACCAGGTGACGCAATATACACTGGGTTTGTCAAAATATATTGTGGGGCATAAACTAAAAGTGCAGACCGATATGAGCTATTTTAAAATAGATGGCAGCGCCGATCGCCTGTTTTACAGATTACAAATGGATCTGCATTTTTAAGCGATTATCATAACTTTTATATAACACTGCAAAGTATTTTATTTCAGATATTTACGAATTAAACTTCTTCAACAGGAATGGAAAATATTTATTTGATAATGGTCATAGCACTAGTAGGGTTGGCCATCGCTGATTTGGTAGTTGGTGTTAGTAATGATGCGGTAAACTTTCTGAACTCCGCAATAGGTTCCAAAGCCCTTTCTTTCAGGACAATAATGATAGTGGCGAGTATTGGTATTGCCTGCGGTGCCATTTTCTCAAGTGGATTAATGGAGGTTGCCCGGAAAGGAATCTTCAATCCCGGTGAATTCTACTTTAACGAGATCATGTTCATTTTTATGGCCGTGATGATTACCGACATTCTCTTGCTAGACTTTTTCAATACATTGGGAATGCCTACTTCTACTACTGTTTCCATCGTTTTTGAGTTGTTGGGTGCCGCCGTGGCAATGGCACTTATAAAGATAGCTGCTGATGGCGGCAGTTTTTCAGAAGTGGTAAATTATATTAACACTTCCAAGGCCATGCAGATCATTCTCGGCATCCTGCTTTCAGTTGTAGTGGCCTTTTCAATTGGGGCAATTGTACAGTGGATATCGCGTGTTCTCCTGTCCTATGATTTTGAGAAAAAGGCCAGATGGGTGGGTTCCTTATTTGGTGGAATTGCGCTTGCTGCCATCACCTATTTTATTTTTATGAAAGGGATCAAGGGCACCCCATATGCCGGCGAAAAGTTTGATCTTATTGGTGGTGTTACCATTAAAGATTTCCTGGAAGATCAAGTAATGCTCATTGTTTTTATCAGCTTCATATTCTGGACAATACTTTCATACACATTGATTCAGCTTGCTAAGGCCAACATCTATAAATTGATCATTGGAGTAGGTACTTTTGCGCTTGCCCTGGCGTTTGCCGGAAATGACCTGGTTAACTTTATTGGAGTGCCTATTGCGGCCTACCAGTCTTATGAAGCCTGGTCCGTTTCCGGTGTAGCGGCCACAGAATTTAGTATGGATGTGCTGGCTTCAAAGGTGCCTACACCAACACTTTTGTTGTTTATTGCCGGCCTGATCATGGTGGCTACGCTTTGGCTGTCTAAAAAAGCACGATATGTTACCGAGACCGAAATCAATCTGGCGCGATCCGGGGAATCGAAAGAACGATTCCAGCCTAATATGCTGTCAAGAAACCTGGTTAGGTTCACACTTATGGCTTCGAGATATACCAATACGGTATTACCAAATTCATTACTGAAAAAGATTGAATCACGTTTTGCAAGAAGTGTTATAAAACTTCCAAAGGGAAAAACTCACGAACTGCCAGCATTCGATATGGTAAGGGCTGCTGTTAACTTGATGGTAGCCAGTATTCTTATATCTATTGCTACATCTTACAAGCTGCCATTATCTACCACCTATGTTACATTTATGGTGGCAATGGGAACCTCCCTGGCAGACAGAGCCTGGGGTACGGAAAGCGCGGTTTACCGCGTAGCAGGTGTGTTAAACGTTATTGGTGGATGGTTTATGACTGCTATAATTGCCTTTGTTGCTGCCGGTGTCATCCTGGCCCTGATCAGTTTTGGCAAAGGGGCGGCTATAGCTGTCCTACTATTTGCGGCCGTACTATTATTGGCCCGAAACTATATTTCTCATAGGAAAAAAGCCAACATGCAGCGAACCGAGGACGGCCTGATCCGGTCTGAAAGTAGTTCCGTACAAGGTGTTATCGAAGAGAGCGCCCAAAATATTTCCAACGTGATGAAGCGGAGCAGTAAACTTTATCGCAACAGTATCGATGGATTGTCGAAACAAAATCTCGATCTGTTAAAAAAGAACAAGAAAAATGTGGTAAAACTGTCCACTGAGATTGATGATCTGAGAGACCACTTATTTTATTTTATAAAAAATCTCGACGAGAACAGTTTGGAGGCTAGTAATTTGTACATCAATATACTGGGACATCTTACTGACATTACTCAGAGTCTTGAATATATCACAAAGATCAGCCATAAGCACATTAACAACAATCATAAAAAGCTTAAATACAATCAGTTTAAGGAGCTCACAGAAATCAATCAGCAACTGGAGACACTGTTCAGCCGTACCAAACACGCTTTCGACGAACGTTCCTTTGAGGAAATAGGTGAGATCATAAAAAGTAAACAGGATCTTTACAATATGGTATCTGACAAAATTGAAAAGCAGGTTGCGCGCACCAGAACTGAAGAATCTAGCCCGAAAAACACAACATTGTATTTTTCACTTCTTCTGGAAACAAAGGATCTTATTACAGCTACTATGAACTTGCTGGAGCAGTATTACAAAAGATACGACAGTACCGTTGAGCCAGCCACTGTAGAATAAATTGTTGTACATAGAATTACAAAGTGGTCGGAGAGGATTTATTCTCAGGCCACTTTTTCAACATTTTCGTTCTGTTTTTGCGAATCGTCTACTAAGGGATCAAGTACACCGTACAATATATCGGCCACTTCGATGAGTTTATCAATCAGATCGTTAACATTATCTGAATCGTTAACCAGGGAAGAAGCCATTTCTGTGGTAATGAGTTCTTTCCGTATTAACTTGTCGATTTCAAGATTGCTTTGATATATATTTTCGTTAGCCTCTTCTTTGAGTTTTAGTAGCTTTTTGTGGTATAAGCTCTTCTCTTTTTCCTTTCGGAACAGATAAATGGTTCGAAGCACTTTCACTACTTTTTTTCTAAATGAATCATACATCTTCCTGATATGAGCGTTGTCTGATTCCAAATATTTTGAAACATTCATTCTCAACTCGAGAACGTCGCGTATAAGTTCAACCATTTTTCGGTTAGCGAGCTTTATCTCCATTATGCGCCTGTTCTGTTCAGTATCCAGCTTCAGCGTGCTCTGGGCCAATATGGCGAATTTGATAATTTCTCCGTAAATGGTTTTTACTTTTCTGAGGTAGAGATCCCTCACATCTATCATAAAATCCTCGGTAGATTTTTTTACTACAGCTTTTGGTTTTAAGTCCGATTTAATATCTCCTCTGTGAATATTGAGAGCATGGGCCACAATTTCAAAAATGGCCTTCTTGTAAAGGTATTTAGATTCCTTCTCCAAAGATGCAATAGCAGTTTCCGGGTAGCGCAGCATTTTCTTTTCTAAAAACTTTGGCTCTTCTATAGCCTTTTCCTCAACTGCCTTTTCGGGTATCAATTTCTCCACGATCCGTGCTATGGGGTGAACAAACCAAGCCAAAATAAATGTGTTTGTAATATTGAAAACAGTGTGAAATAAGGAAATAGCCACGGGAATTGCAGCAGCACTGACATACGGGGAGGCCGAACCTGTGGCCTGTGTTAGCCAGGCGATACCCTTCAGGAATGGATAAAAGAATATCAGCATCCAAAGGACTCCTATAAAATTGAATATAAGGTGGGCCAGGGCGGTACGTTTAGCCTGGTAATTTGCCACAAAGGCCGCAATATTAGCGGTAATGGTAGTTCCAATGTTTTCACCCAACACCATGGCTGCGGCCATCTCAAAAGGAATCCAACCTTGTGCAGTCATCACCAGGGTCAGCGCCATTGTCGCACTCGATGATTGGATTACTACAGTGAGCAATGTCCCTATGAGCAAAAATAGAAGAACAGACCAGAATCCGGCAGAAGTATAACCTCTTAGAAATTCCAGTATTTCCGGATTTTCGTCCAGGTTGGGCATGGCATCTTTAAGAAACTGTAGCCCGATAAAAAGCAGCGCAAATCCAATTATAAATTCTCCTCTGTACTTTAATTGCTCTTTTTTCGCAAAAGTCATTAGTAGTCCCAGACCAACCAGTGGAAGGGCAATAGAACTCATACTCACCTTAAAGCCTAAAATAGTTATTAACCAGGCCGTAACCGTTGTGCCGATATTGGCCCCCATAATAACACTTATCGCTTCTGGTAAAGTGAGCAGAGATGCGTTGGAAAAACTCACCACCATTAGAGTAGTGGCCGAAGAGGATTGAATGACTGAAGTAATTAAAAACCCGGTTGAAATTCCAAGAAATCTATTGGAAGTCATGGTAGCCAATATGGAGCGCATTTTGTTTCCAGCCATTTTCAAAAGGGCGTCGCTCATAAATGACATTCCAAACAGAAATAAGCCCAATGCGCCTATTAACTGTAAAATATCAGTAATTCCGTATTCCATTGAATGTTAGACCTAAATACTCCGTAGAAGGTTAGCTAAATGTTAATTTAATGTAAATTTTACTAAAACACACGGGTTCCCGCAAAAATATTAAATCCGCATTATTTAAATTTCCCTGTACTGAAATAAGAAGATCATTATTGTGTCTGCTAACTGCAAAAATCCGACTGGCAAATAAAATTTCCATATGTCAAAATAGACCAAATCTGCATTTATATCTAAACTGATCAAGATCATATGCTTAGCGGAAGTAGATTCTTACATTTATGTTGTCTTAAATCTGAATTAGACAAAATTATCATTATCTAAATCTCGTATCATGAAAAAATTTATTGTTGGTTTGTTAGTTCTTGGCCTCACCAGCCATGTGTTCGCCCAAGTAACGGAGGTAGAACAGTTATCGGAGGTAGTTGTTATGGCGGTCAACTACAAATACCTGAATTCAATGGATAATTCTGAAGCCGCTATTCCTGTTCAAATGCTCGAGCGCAAAGCCGCTGCTTTTAATGTACAGGAGCAAGAGTATTATACTGATGAATACGATTACTATACCGTTTCATTCTTTATCCCCGATGGAAAGATCGTAGCCGTTTATGATACCGATGGAAAAATAATGAGGACTATAGAGAATTTTGAGGATACCAAGCTTCCAAAAGATGTAAACAAAGCACTAACGCAAAGATTTCCCAATTGGGAATTGGTAAGCGATGTATACCGTGTTACTTATTCTGAATCCAAAGGTGCCAATAAGACCTACAAACTTAAACTCAAAAATGGCGATAAGACCATGCGAGTAAAAATGAATGAAAAAGGTGAGTTTCTATAAATTTCATCCATCTTCTAATTTATAACCGGCTTGGAAAAGCGCTAAGCAATTAGCGCTTTTTTTCGTTCTATTCTCTTTGGTTGTAATTAGGTTTCCATCCGCAATTTATGCTTGAAAATTTGATGCCTGGCTAGCTACCGCCGAAGCGTTAAAACTCTATTAAAATTGGGCAAAAACTGATTATAGTCATAGGATAGTAAGACATGTAATTTTAGTTTTGTGGGCGAATTTCAGGACCTGAAAAATTATACAAATTTTTAATTCTAAATAGTATGAAAAAGCTTATTCTGGGTTTATTCATTTTTGGTCTAACCACCCAAGTCTTTGCACAAGTTACCAAGGTAGAGCAGTTATCAGAAGTAGTGGTAACAGCTGTAAACTACAAGTATCTCAACCAAACGGACAATTTAGATGCCGCCGTGCCCGTCAAAATGTTAGAGCGTAAAGCTGCAGCTTACGACATTCAAGCTCAGGATTTCTATCAGGACGACTACGATTTTTATACCGTGTCCTTCTATATTCCCGATGGAAAACTTGTTGCTGTCTATGATCCCGATGGAAAAATTTTGAGAACCATCGAGAAATTTAACAATGTAAGGCTTCCCGAGACAGTTAGCATGTCTCTGGCAAACCGATTCCCTAATTGGGAACCAGTTAGCGATGTATATCGAATAACCTATAAGGAAAGGAAAGGCGCAAAAAAAGTGTACAAGGTCAAGCTTAAAAATGGCGATAAAACCATGCGCGTTAAAGTGAACGAAGACGGAGATTACCTGTAGCTATTCAGAACTCCGAAAAATAACAGTGAAACCGGAACCCCGTTGTATACGCAACGGGGTTTTTCCTTGCACTTTAGCGGTAGAAATTCATTTCATCCAAATACTTCCAAACACCTTCAGGCAATAGTGGCCGAATGTTCTTGCCCGCCTTATGCCCGCTCCTGATAAAAGTTGAAGAAATTTCCATTATCGGGGCTGAGGTAAAGTGTACCTTAGGATGCTCCAATAATTCGGGTTTGATTTTCTGATCCTGAACGCGTGGATATACAAAGATGTTATAGTTTTCCAGAATTTGCTCGTAATTCTTCCACTTGTGAAAACTTTTTAAATTATCCTCTCCCATTATGAGTGAAAACTCGTGCTGATCTACGTATTTCTCTTCTAACCGAACCAGTGTATGGATCGTATAATTAGGTTGAGACATATCAAACTCAATGTTGCTGACCTTTAGATTGGGATAGTCCTTTATGGCCTCAAAAACCATTTGATATCTGTGATTATTGTTCAGCAAACTCTGTTTTACCTTAAACGGACTCTTAGGTGTTAACACGAACCATACTTCTTCCAGCTCGGTAAACTCAACCATATAATTCGCGATCACAAGATGGCCAATATGTATTGGGTTAAAAGTTCCGAAAAAGAGACCTGTTTTTTTCATTCTGGTCTTGGTTTACTACCGTCCATTAGATCGCATGCAACAGTTTCTATTCTTCTTCTGGTTCAGGTTTGTCTTTTGTGCCTCCATCGATAAAATCGGCTACCAGTTGGTGCGCCTCACCCAGGGCTGTCTCCAAATTGTAATTCTTTATGATATTATCGAATTGTGGAGCGGTAGCCATTTCCACAGAAGCTTTTGCTATACGCATGTTGATCTTATCATCACTTTCTGTGCTTCTTTTTTTAAGCCGTATCTTAAGTTCATCCACACTTGGTGGCTTTACGAATACCGCAAGTGTTCTCGCCGGATACTTTTTCTTAATTCTCAATCCGCCTGCAACATCGATGTCGAAAATCACATTCTTGCCTTCTGCCCATAAGCGCTCCACCTCACTTAGCAGGGTTCCGTAGAAATTATCGCGGTATACTTCCTCCCATTCGAGAAAATCACCCTGTTTGATATGTTTTTTAAATTCCGAGACCGAGATGAAATAATAATTCTCGCCGTGGTTTTCGTTACCTCGTTGCGGTCTTGAAGTCGCCGACACAGAGAATGCAAGATTCAATTCGGGCTGATCCAATAAATACCTTACAATGGTGGTTTTGCCGCTCCCGGACGGGGCCGAAAAAATAATGAGTTTGCCCCCCTTCATTAAAGTACGTTTAACATTTGTTCTTTGACCTTTTCGAGGGCATCTTTCATTTGGACTACGATTTGCTGCATTGGGGCATAATTCGCTTTACTGCCAATTGTATTGATCTCACGTCCAATTTCCTGGGAAATAAAGCCAAGCTTCTTTCCGTTCGACTGGTCAGATCTTAAGGTCTCTGTAAAGTAATTCAGGTGGTTCTGCAATCTGACTTTCTCTTCAGTAATGTCGTACTTTTCAAGGTAATACATCAATTCCTGTTCGAAACGGTTTGCATCTACTTCTCCTTTTAAATCCTCGACCGCCTTTTCAAGACGGGTCCTTATGGTCGCCAGCCTTTCAGGATCCAGATCAACAATTTTTTTCAGCAAAATAGTCATTTGTTCAACCCGTTCTCCAAAATCCTTCTCAAGTACTTCTCCTTCCTTGCTCCTAAAACTATTTAACTCAGCAAGGGCATTGTCAAGTGCTTCTAATATGGCCTTATATTCAGATTCATCAATATCGTCCCTGTCGGTTTTGAGTGAATCGGGTAGTTTCAAGGCCATTTCAAGCAATCGCAGATCGTCCCCTTCGGCAATTGCCCGCAATTGTTTCATATACTGGCGAATTACTCCTTCATTTACACTGGATGTAGCCTCGTTGCCGGTGATTTCCACATAGAGTCCAAAATCAACTTTTCCCCGCTGTAATGCCGCTGCAATGGTCCTTCTGAGTTCCAATTCTTTCTCGCGGTACAGGGAGGGCATCCTTACATTAATATCGAGGTTTTTGCTATTAAGCGATTTTAGTTCTACCGTAACTTTTTTTGACGGAAGCTGGATTACGTGCTTCCCGAATCCGGTCATGGATTGGATCATATCGTTAGCTGGTTTTTTTTGGGCATATCTTTTTTATTGATCTCAGACAGAGAGCGGTTTCTATAATTCACGAATCCAAATATTTCGGTAGCTTACACGACTATCATCACGGTGGTCCTGCAATTTAAGAGGTCCTTTACCATGTGATGGGTTTTTAGGCCATCCTATGTACTCGGTGGTACCTTTTATCTCAATGTGATCCTGAATAAGCACTCCATTGTGAATCACTGTGAGCGTTCCGGACTCAATCTTCTGTCCTTTATCATTAAACTCGGGGGCGTGGTAAATGATATCGTAAGTATTCCAGTCTCCGCTGGGTACTGAAGCCATGGCCAGCGGGACATGTTGTTTGTAAATGGAACCAACCTGTCCGTTCACATAGGTGTCATTATCGTTATTATCCAGTACCTGGACTTCGTAAATACCAGAGAGAAATACGCCACTGTTTGCCCTGTTTTGACCGTCGCGGCGGACTTCCTCAGGAGATTTCCATTCAATATGCAACTGTACACTTCCAAAGTGTTGTTTGGTTTCTATATCTCCGTTCTGATCTTTTACAGTCATGGTCCCGTTCTTATTGAGATGCCAGTCGGCTGCTGTACTGTCGGCCGAATTAATCCAGGCATCCAGACTAGTACCGTCAAATAATACAATCGCGTCGGCTGGGGTTCCATTTTGTGCATAAGGTTCCACGCGGAGAGGAATGGGTTCATAATATTCCGTTCCCTCTGGCTCAACAGGCGCTTCACCCAGATACTCCTCGTGTACAATGACATTGTTGTCAATAATTTCTTCTTCCTGTACCTGATCCGGACTTTGCCGGCATGAGACCACAGTACAAACCCCAATTAATAAAAGAATGAATTTCATTTTAAAGTTCCTTGATTTTGATATTTCGATAGGCTACCCGATCACCGTGATCCTGTAAACCAATTTTACCAGTGTGAAATTTACCAAATCCTTCCCAATTGGCGAATTTTGAGTTGGCCACCATTGTGTCCCAGGCTTCACCATCCGGTTTAAACGTCACGATCTCTACACCATTAAGCTCCACTTTTGCTTCGTTTGATTTGTAATTAACAGTAATGACACATAGATTCCATTTCCCAATGGCCTTGGTTAGGTCTTTAGTCGGTGAAACCATATCGTATAGGGCACCTGCCTGATGGCTATTCCCCCTTTTAGCATCGGGATGATCTTTATTGTCCAATACCTGGATTTCCGGCCCGGTCTCATAAGGCTGTCTGTACTTCTTATCCTCCTTAACCCCCCAGAAGATTCCACTGTTTCCGGCTTTTGATATTTTCCATTCCAGAGAAAGTACAAAACTGTTGTATTCTTTTTTGGTAACGATATTGTTCTGGGCACCTTGGTTCTCCCTGGACGGTGGATAGAAAACCATCGCTCCATTTTCCAGTTTCCATGTATCCGGAACCTTTTCTGTCAAATATCCTTTCCAGGCATTAAAAGAAGTGCCGTCGAAGAGGATTTCCCATTCATCCTGCGCACTTATACTTTTAGGTACCGTGTGTGAAGTAATTATGAACAATCCGAAAAAAATGACAACATATTTCATAGCGAAGATTCAGGTTTTCAAAATTTTACGGAGCATATCTGCATCAATGTCGCCACCCGCAAAATCATCAAAGGTCTTCTGTGTAGCTTCAATGATATGATCCTGGATAAAAACAGCACCCTCTCTTGCCCCCTGCTCCGGACTTTTAATACAACATTCCCATTCCATAACCGCCCAAACATCGCATCCGTATTGCGTAAGCTTGGAGAAAATGGTCTTAAAATCGATCTGGCCATCGCCCAAAGAACGGTACCTCCCGGCTCTGTCTCCCCAGTCGTTATAACCGCCAAACGCGCCTTTTTTACCTGTTGGATTAAATTCAGAATCTTTTACATGAAAAGACCTGATAAACTCATGGTAGTGATCAATATAGGTGATATAGTCGAGTTGCTGAAGCACAAAATGGCTCGGATCGTAAAGTATATTAACACGCTTATGATTACCTGTGGCTTCAAGGAATCGCTCGAAAGTATCTCCATCGTGAAGATCTTCACCCGGATGGATTTCGTAACAAACATCTACCCCTTCTTCCTCATAATGATCTAAAATAGGCAACCACCTTTTTGCCAACTCTTCAAACCCCATTTCGACCAGCCCAGGAGGTCGTTGCGGCCATGGATGCCATGTATGCCATAAAAGTGCCCCGGAAAAGGTGGCATGTGCATTTATCCCTAATCTTCGGCTGGCGGTAGCCGCTTTTTTAACCACATCTATTGCCCATTCTGTCCGTGCCTTCGGGTTGTTTTTAACCTCATCCGGAGCGAAGTTGTCGAACATCAGGTCGTACGCCGGGTGTACGGCGACTAGTTGCCCTTGAAGATGAGTAGAAAGTTCAGTGATCTCCAGGCCGTAGGAATTAATTTTTCCCTTTAATTCATCACAATATATCTGGCTATCAGCCGCTGTATCCAGATCTATTAAAAAATGTTCCCAGGTAGGTATTTGAATCCCTTTATAACCCAGATCGGCAGCCCATTGACACATGCCGTCCAGGCTATTAAAAGGAGGCTTGTTGTCTACAAACTGCGCCAGAAATACTGCAGGTCCCTTTATTGTTCTCATCATTTTGATCAGCTTGAATTAGATTTTACAGAATGTTCTGGTTTCATAATTAAGTCCTATATTTAACCGGACTACCAGATACTATTTGTTGTATCGATAAGTTATAAATATAGGAAATACCAAAGAATAATTAACCAATATAAGCGGGTAAGAACAAGTCTGCTCAGAGGGAAGTTGGATTGTAGATTCACAACTCAAAAAAAAACCTATCCCTGGTGGACCTAGGTAAACGAAAACGGATCTTTTTTTAGATCAGATCTAATCATTTTATGGACAACGCATCAGCCAGGAACTTATGGGGGGATTATCTGGATACACATTTGGAATACGCCTTTGCTGCAGAACCAAGGGTAACCCATTTCTGCGATAACGAAAAAGATGCGAACGCATGTTTAAAATTGGTATTAAAAGGTACCAAAAGGGCCACTTCACATTCTCTTCTTGGCCTTCAATACCGCAATGAAAGTCTTCCGAAGATCGGCGATTTTACGATTATTACAGATTGGGACGGCAAGGCACGATGTATAGTTAGAACAGTTGCTGTAAGATTAAAACCTTTTTACAGTATCCGCGAGTCTTACGCCAAAATTGAGGGCGAAGGAGATAAGTCGTTGAGTTATTGGAAAAAAACGCACTGGGATTACTACAGCCGTGAACTTGAACCTTTTGGCCGCCAACCCGTGGAGAGTATGATCGTGGTTTGTGAAATCTTCGAGAAAGTATTTGGAAAATAAGACCGTCAGATCATTCCATATCAATCCAGACATTACCACCTTTGTGAGATGCCACAGTGGCTTCGATAAAATTCATACCGCGAACACCGTCTAGCATAGTAGGGAATTCCCCATCGTTGTACTCTTCGCCTCGTATAGCACGGGCCACTCCAAGATATATATTGGCCATGGAATCGAATATCCCTTCCGGATGCCCGGGTGGTAATTTTGTCCCTGACAAAGAAAATTCGCTGTTGTATGAATGACCGGGTTTCAGAACTCTGAGCGGTTCGGTATCACTGGTCATATACAAAAAGTTCGGATTTTCCTGTTCCCATCGAAAACCGGCCTTTTCACCATAAATATTAATAGTCAATGCATTCTCCTCCCCTGTGGCAACCTGACTGCTGCGTATCAAACCCTTAACATGATCTCCCATGTGTATTAAAACGGTACCGTCTACATCCATTTGGTTGTCCTCGTATAAATAGTTAAAATCACAAAGTACAGATTGTATCTGCATTCCTGTTGTGTATTCGATGAGATTGAAGGCGTGTACTCCAATATCTCCCATACAGGAGCTTATACCGGCTTTTTTAGGGTCTAAACGCCAGACGGTTTTACGTATTTCCGGATCGTGGATTACCGGATTGATCCAACCCTGGTAGTAACTGGCATCTACCTTGTGGATTTTACCAAGGGCACCGGCCTTGATCATTTGCCTCATTTCGCGTACCATAGGGTAACCGCTGTAAGTGTGCGTCAATGCAAAGACAGTCCCAGCTTTTTTATGTGCTTCCTGCAGACTTTTGGCCTCTTCCAATGTTGTGGTCATGGGTTTTTCACAGATTACATGAAACCCATTGTCCAGAAGTTTCTTTGCCATTGGAAAATGCAGGAAATTAGGGGTCTGTATGGAACACACCTGGATTCTTTCTTCTGGTGGAAGCTTCATTTCCTCCTCCACCATTATTTCAAAGTCATTATATATACGATTCGTGGGCACATCAATCTCCTCTGCGAAACCGATATTCTGATCAGGAATAGGATTGAACACCGCTGCCACTATTTCATAATTGTCGTTGATATGAGATGCCACCCTGTGTAAAACCCCAATGAGTGAATCCCCTCCACCTCCTAAAATTCCAAGTCTGATTTTCTTTGGCATATTTTAATTACTTTTTATATTCTATTTTTTCATTCTTAAATAATACTATAAAGATTATTGTTACGACCAAGGCAAATATCGAAGGAACTCTCCAAATATTATACCAGTTGTGTACGCTTTCCTCCAGGAAATACATGTCTGTAACCTGCCCGGCGATCCAAAATCCAATCAGCATTCCTAAACCATATGTAGCCAGGGTAATCAGTCCCTGTGCGGCACTCTTATATTTTTCACCGGCCTTAGTGTCTGTATAGATTTGCCCCGAAACAAAGAAGAAATCATAGCATATCCCGTGCAATGCAATCCCGATAAGTATCATGAACACTAAATCTCCCGAATTACCATTAGCAAACAAAAAATACCTTAAAGTCCAGGCAAGCATCCCAAATAAAATCGTTTTCTTAAAACCGAATTTGGTAAAAAACCATGGTAATAGCAACATGAAAATTACTTCCGAAACCTGGCCGATAGTCAATTTGCCGGCCGGGTTAGATACACCGATTTCTCCGAGAAACTGGCCTGCATGCTGATAATAAAATGCCAACGGAATACAAATAAGAATTGAGGCGATGAAGAAAACAAGAAAATTTCTGTCTTTCAAAAGTTTTAAGGCGTCAAAACCCAGAATATCAGATATGGATACTTTTGTGTCCCTGGCTGCTGTAGGAGGAGTTTTGGGCAATGTGAAACTAAAGATGCCCAAAATGAACGAGGCCACCCCGCTCATTAAAAACGTATTTTTCAGCATGCCCTGGAATACATTAGCCTCAGAATCCCACATAAAGAAATAGCTTATCACAAGCCCGGCGACAATCCAACCAATGGTGCCAAAGACTCGGATGTTTGCGAATTGCTTGGCCGGATTAACCATCTGATTAAATGAAACAGAATTCACTAATGCCAGCGTTGGCATATAGAGTATCATATACCCAAGGACATAGGGGAAAAACACTGAAAAATCAGTAGCATTTGCCATCTGGTACATTAGAAGGGCTCCAACAAGGTGCAGAACACCGAGGATTCTTTCTGCATTAAAATATCTGTCGGCTATTAATCCAATAACAAATGGGGCAACTATCGCTCCCCAGGATTGAGATGAATACGCCATGGCAATTTCCGCGCCGGTAGTTTTAAGAGAATTGGGTAAATATATTCCCATAGTGACAAACCAAGCTCCCCAAATGAAAAACTCAAGAAACATCATAATCGAGAGCTGAACCTGTATCCTGGGCTTCATAAAGTAGCTAATTACCGCTTGTAGAATATATAATCTAGCTTGATGGGTTCATGTCCATTATTTCTGAAGTCCATTGCGATCTGAGATCGGTGGTGTGTTGAATGATTAATTATGTGGAAGAGCACATCGTGCAAAGTGTTCGTATACAGTCGTCCTTCAGTATTTTCATAATCAATACGTTGCTCAAAATTCTCGGTATTCGTGATGATCTCAAAGGAGCTTCGCTGATTTTCGTAATGGATATCTCCCCAATTCTTTACAGGGTGTTCCTGCCACACCTCATATTCGATCTCCGAGTTTAAGATCCTGGCATTCCAGATATGATGTGCGTTCAGAATATGGCTGAACAGAGAATGACTTTTTTCTGGTACTTTCGCTAACTTATTGCATTCGTCAATTAGTTTCTTATTGCAATAAAAATTGTAATCAAAAAGCTGATTGAGAAATGATTTCATAAATGGTCCCCGGCTTTAAGAGAGTTTTTTCGATGCATTTATCAACAAGTCTCTGGTCGCGATGATGCCCTCCTCTTCACTTAATTCACTTCCCTCGTACTCTACGCCAATGAAACCAGTATACCCGGCATTTTTAACAATTTGCAGCATTTTTACATAATCTATTTCAGTTTCATTGCCTTCTTTGTCAAAATCATGCGATTTTGCACTTACCGCTTTGGCATGGGGCATTAATTCTGTAACCCCCTTATAAATATCGTATGCTTCGGCACAGCCGGCAGAATAGTCGGACGGATCGTTTCTGCGGATGCAAAAGTTGCCAAAATCGGGCAGGGTGCCACAATTATCCATATTCACCTCAGTCATCACCTGTGCCAAAAGCATGGCGTTAGATGAGAGCCCGCCGTGATTCTCAACAATTACTTCGATGCCCTTATCTTTAGCATAAGTGGCCAGAGATGTTAAACCGGCTACAGAATTGGCTGTCCATTCTTCAGGATTGTCACTGCCGGAGAGATTTACCCGTATGGCATGACATCCCATTGATGCAGCAGCGTCGACCCATTTGTAATGATTCTCCACGGCTTTATTGCGTTCTTCTGTATCTGAAGTGGCCAGATTACCTTCGCGATCTACCATAATCAGTACATTGGCCACACCGTGTTTTTCTGCTTCTGCATTGGATCTCTGGACAAAGGAATCCATAGCTTCTTTAGAATATCCGGCAGCTTCCAATTCCTTGGCATAACATTGACTAACATATTCCAGTCCGCTAAAACCCCATTGCTTGGCCTTTTCGGCAAAACTATACGGATCAACTCCTTCATTAAAGATCATTCGGTGAATAGACCACTGGGCCAGGGACAACTTAAAAAATGGAGCCATCTCAGCCATGGTGCTGGTTTCAGATTCTGTTTTTTCCACACCTTTTTTCTCTTGTTTACAAGCATATATTCCTAAAAGGCTCAATGCAACTCCCGCACGGGAACTGTTTTGAATAAAAATTCTTCTTTTCATATCTGGGAGATCAAAATTTGGTTGTAGTAATTCAATTATTATTTATCAGCGAATTTTAAAACGCATTTCAGCTTGCTAAGTCCGAAATTCACAAATGTTTAATAGTTAAGCTTTTATTGTGAATTATTTGCATTTTCCGCTTCTGCTAAATGTAGAAATTTAATTTTATATTTGAGACCTCTACGAAATAAATAATTCTTCTACATGGCTAAATTCTATTATAACGAAGAGCAAGAATCCTATGATGCCATAGTGGTAGGTACAGGAATCAGTGGAGGATGGGCAGCAAAAGAATTATGCGAGCACGGCCTCAAAACCCTGGTCCTGGAACGAGGCCCTATGGTGACGCATATTGAAGATTATAAAACCGCCCATCTCGATTCCTGGGACTTCCCTAACCAGGGTCAAATTTCCAGTGAAAATCAGGCGAAACAATTAAAACAGGCTCGCACCGGATATACAACCAGACCGGAACACAGCCAATGGTTTGTAAACGACCTGGAACATCCGTACAATGAGATTAAGCGCTTCGACTGGATGCGCGGATATCACGTGGGCGGTCGTTCCATCACCTGGGGGCGGCACAGCTATAGGTTCAATGAGATGGATTTCAAAGCGAATGTTGCAGACGGCCATGGTGTTGACTGGCCGGTTCGTTATAAAGATATTGCACCCTGGTACGACAAGGTGGAATCTTATATTGGTGT
>JBPCUI010000224.1:0-4743 GCA_051011235.1 Flavobacteriaceae bacterium | reverse complement strand
ACCTGGAGTCCTCCCCTGGTTAATTCCGGAAATGAATTTATTCTGGAACTTTCAGATTCCAGCGGGAGTTTTTCAAGTGCAATTGAATTAGCGCGAGATGGTACTAAAAATACCAATTTCGACTTTTTCTTTCAGTTTACAGTCCCCAACAACGCAAGAGGCGAGAATTATCGAATGAGAGTTCGCAGTACGGATCCCGCAATTACAGGGCCCGCTTCCTCTCCTTATCCGCTGTATTACATCGATGTGAATTCCGCAATTACCATCAGACCACAGGGTCAGGCCGATTTTGGCGATGGTACGGCAGAAGTTTGCGATGGAAACTCTATCACGCTGGAAGTATACAACCTTCCTAATGCAGGCACTTACCAGTATAATTGGTACCGCAGCGGCACACCCCTGACTGAAAAAAGTGAATCTACTACAGTTAGTCAGGCTGGAATGTACATTGCTGAGATCGACTACGGTTCCTGTTCGGGATCCGGTAACACATTATCCAATATTATTGATGTAACCACGGGCAGCAGCCTTGGTATCGCTATTAATCCTCCGGCGAAAACCGATCTGTGTACTGGTGAAACAGTAGATCTTGTGGCCAATATAATCGGGATGGGGCTTACCTATACCTGGTTTAAGGACGGAGCGGCCATCACCTCGCCCACCGTCGATGACGATACATTTACAGTAGATGCTTCCTCTCCTGGTTTTGAAGGAGATTATCAGGTTGAAATCTTCGGTACAGGTGCTTGTGTTGAGCGCTCCGCAGCTGTAACTATTACCAATGCCGGTGATTTTACTGTTACCCGGACCAATCCAGCCAATGTGGTTGTGCTTCCAGGTCAGACCGAAGTACTGAGTATTACGACGGATGCCTCATCGCCCACTTTTCAGTGGTATAGAGATGGCAATCCTGTAAGCGGAGCTACCTCAAATTCTATCACCGTTGATGAAACTGAAACAGGCACCTATTTTTGTCGTGTTTCACTTAGCGGTGGTCCTTGTGCGTCTACATCTATTGATTCTGAGAGTACTGTAGTTGTTGTTCCTGCTTCATTCGAAGCTATTATTGCATACAATGGCTCTTATGCTGCTTGTGCTAATACAAGTATTGTGTTGCAAGTACAAACTATTAACGCAGTGGATGGAAGCGGCGGCAGAACTGATGTTACCGCTCAAATTTCACCGAGTCTCACATACCAGTGGAATTACAACAGCGCTCCGGTAGGAGGGGCTACTTCATCGAGTATCAGTCTTGCCGATATAAGCGAAAACGGAGATTATAATTTAGACGCTTCTATAAGCACCTATAATTTTACATCCAATACTTTGCCGGTTCAGCTGCTGACAAGTGAAACCCTGGTGATCTCGAGTACGAGCCTAATCAGTTGCAGCAGTTCAGAAGATATTATTATAAGTACCACAACAGATCTTACATCTGAAACATTTGACTGGTACAGGGACGGGCAAAATCTCAACCTTTCAACAACGGAATTGACGGTTACCTCAGCTGGCACATACCAATTGGTATTGCAAAGAAATGGTTGCCCGCTTAATTCAAACGAAATTGTGATAGCTCCTTTAGATCCATCATTAATTACACTGGATCCTTCGGATACAATCATTTTCCCTGAAGGCAGTTCCAGAACTGTATCGGCCTCCGGTGGAGATTCCTATAGATGGTTTAATTCAGATAATGTTGAAATCAGTAATTCATCTACTATAACTTTTTCAGAAGCAGGAAGTTTTACCCTGATTGCCGCAGTCGGTAATTGCGAGGTAACCAGAAATATAACTGTTGAGTATCTAGACACCTTTAAGGTTCCCAATGTAATCACTGTAAATGGAGATGGGATCAATGATCTGTGGATCCTTCCCAATTCATACTCCAATAAGGATGATGTAAATGTGACTATTTATAACGAAAAAGGTGAGCAAGTGCTCAATGTATTTAACTACCAAAACAACTGGCCTCAGTCTTCAACAGCATTCCCAAAGCAGAACATGGTCTTTTATTATAAGATCAAAGATGCAGTAAGTGTTGTGAAGCAAGGGACCATAACTATTATTCGCTAGCCAACCCAAATGACCCGTAAATTAATATACTTATTATTATTCCTCCTGGCGTCTTCCCAAATGAACGCCCAGGAGGAACTCCCTTTTATCGCATATGATGTGCCCTCTCAAAACTTGTTGAAATACAATAGATTTCTTATAAATCCAACTTTTTCAACTGTAAGGGAAGATAAGTCCTATGTGAATCTGTTGCACAGAAACCAATCGGTATCTTTTGATGACAACGATCAGCTTTATTTTCTGAGTTACAGTGGTCGTGTCAATGATAGAACCGGTTTAGGTTTAAGCTTGTATACACAGCGGCAAGGGATTTTAAGTAATTACGGGGTGTTGGCAAATTACGCTTATGGCATCAAACTAAGCGATAAAAGCAATTTTACGTTCGGGGCGAATTTATCGTACTACAGCAGCGGAATTGATGAGAGCAGGGCGAACCCTATAGAAATAGATCCGTTCCTCTCGGACTTTGAAGACAGTTCATTTTTGTCCTTTCAGCCCGGTTTTAATATTTCCTACGGTCCTTTTGATTTTGGGCTTTTTGCCGAAAATCTATTTGACTATAACATGAAGACAAGTAAGACCGTTACCGAATTTAAGGATAAGACATATTCCGGTCATCTTCAGTACACCTATCCGTTCGAAAATCAGAGAGGCGTACTGGAAGGAGGAAGGCTCATGCCTTTGGCCCGGGCAAGGGCTGTAGGCCAAGAGGAATTTATCCTCGGTGGTAACCTGATCTTGGATTTGCCAAAAATTGGATGGCTGCAAGGTGGTTATGACAGCTTTTATGGTGCCTCAGCCGGTCTTGGCTTTAACCTGAACCGGCGGGTGTCTATCGGATATACTATGGAGAAGGGATTGAACAATGATCTTAACAACTTTGGTCTTACCCATGAGATATCCTTTGCCTATTCTTTTACACCTAATCTAACAGAAGATCGCGTAATGCTGGAAGATGGAGAAGAATTGGCGAATAATGAGGACGAGGAACAAGAAGAAGTTACGGACGAGGCAATGGCCTTAAAGGATGCGGAAATTGAAGACTTAAAACGAAGACTGACAGAAAATGATGCCATCCTGGCCGAGTTAATTTTCCGTCAGGACTCAATGGAAATGAATCGCGAACGCGATCTGGAAAATCGGTTCGAAATGGTAATGCGCATGGTAAGAGCCGAAACTCAGGGCGAAAGACCAGACCTTGAAGAGAAGGCCAAGAAAATGTATTTCATCAATAACGATCAAACAGCTATTGCCGAAAACACTGTTGAGCCCGATTTAAGTAATACAAGAGAAGGCAGGGAAACATTATTTGAAAATACAGTTCCTGATGTTAAGACACCAAAAAGAGATTACGCTGAGATCGTAAAAGACAAGAAAGAGGCAGATGCCTTTACTAAAGCGGTTCAGCAGAAAAAAGTTAACGGTCAAAAGTTCCGTGATCTGGAAGGTGTTGCCGATGGCTACTATGTGGTGGCTAATGTATATCGCGGTGAATTCTATATGAACAAATTCATGAATACACTAAACGATCAGGGCCTGGGTGCGGACTATATAGACAATCCTAAAAACGGAATGAAATATGTTTATATCGATCGGTTCGATACCTGGAATGAAGCGCTCGCCGCTTACAAATCAAAATTCGGAGGCAACTATGACGGTGACTTGTGGATCATGAATGTGGAGCAGCGATATTCGAATGAAGCATACGCTGCAAACAGCAGAAAAGTTAAAGAAAAAGCCTCGGAGTACGAAGACGATGTGCTACAGAAAAATGTGGTGGTCCGAGATAAGGTGGATACCAATGGTACCGGCTCGAGAACCTTCAAAATTGACGGTGTGGGCAACGGTTATTACATCATAGCCAACGTCTTTGCCAACCCAAAAAACGCGAATCGATTTGTAAAACTATTAAATGCCAGAGGCCTGAATGCCAGTTACTTTGTCAACCCAGAAAATAACTATCGGTATGTTTATTTGAAACGGCATCAGACCTGGACTAACGCCCTCATATCTTACTACTCAAACCTTAATGAATCGTATGACGACAAAATGTGGATCATGCGTGTCACACCAAACTTAATAACCTAATGAACCAACGCTTTGCTAAATTTTTACCTTTAGCCTTTGCGATATTAGTTTACGCTTTCGGCTATTCCCAGGAATTCAACACTTTCGATATTCGATATCAGAACAATATCAGAGGTGATCTAACCTTTATTGCTAATAATATAGTAAACAGGGATGGCGGTACCGGTAGTACGGAACCCGAAGATCCCTATAATGCTACGGGTAATTCTTCCACTTACAATGATTGGCTCAATATGCAGTACATTGACGTGGATAGCGACCCTACCACCTTCAGTTCAAGTACAGCCACATTTAATTACCCGCAGGCCAGTTGTAACCTGATCCGGTATGCCGGATTGTATTGGGCTGCCACTTATCCAAGTGCACAAGCCGGACAGCCGGTCGGCACAAATCGTCAAAATGATTTCAATCAAGTAAAACTAATGGTGCCCGGAGGTGCCTATGTAGATGTCTTCGCCGATGAAATTCTCTTCGACGGTTTCACAAGTGCAGATCCTTCGGTTCAGCAGAATAGTCCGTATGCTTGTTATGCGGACATTACTCCGCTAATTACCGCTATGGCCGATCCATCAGGCGATTATA
>JBPCUI010000223.1:0-3732 GCA_051011235.1 Flavobacteriaceae bacterium | reverse complement strand
CTATTAGAGAATATGTTAACCTTCTTCTCCTTAAAGGAGCTATAGGCAGACCTTTTAGTGGTACTTGCCCGGTAAGGGGGCACTCAAATGTTCAGGGCGATCGCAGTGTGGGTATTATGCATTATGTTGATAAAGCTTTTAATGAGCGAATTAAAAACCATTTGGGATTTACACCACCTGAAGATATGGGATTGGATGTGGTAGGAGCCATGCGTGCCATGCATGGGGGAAAAGCCAAAGTATTTATGGCTCTTGGCGGGAATTTTTTAATGGCAGCCTCGGATACTGATTATACCGCCGAAGCAATTCAAAGATGCCTATTAACGGTGCAGGTAAGTACCAAATTAAACCGCAGTCACCTGGTTACCGGAAAGACAGCATTAATTCTCCCTACTTATGGACGTTCGGAAAAAGAAAACAATTCTGGCAAAGACCGCTTTGTAACTGTGGAAAATAGTATGGGAAGGGTACGGCGTTCGCTGGGAGTTCTAAAACCTCCTTCAGAAAAATTAAAAAGTGAACCTGAACTCATTGCAGGTTTGGCCGACACATATTATAAAGGGAAACATGCGGTAGACTGGAAGGCCCTGGGAGGCAATTACAGCAAGATCAGGGAAATGATAGATAAAGTAGCCAAGGGCTTTGAAAACACCGAATCAAGGGCCAAAGGAATGGGGTATTATTTGCCAAATAATGTGAGGGAGCTAGATTTTAGCAAATTACCCGGTGGAAAAGCACAAATTACGATTAACAGGCTACCAGCACATAATCTGGAAGCCGATGAATACATGTTGATGACTATTAGGTCTCACGACCAGTTTAATACTACCGTGTATGGTATGGACGACAGATACCGGGGAGTATATAACGAGAGAAGGATAGTCTTTATGAACCCTGAGGATATGGCGAATGAGGGGTTGAGGAAAATGGACATTGTAAATCTGAGCAGTACTTACGATTCCAAAATCAGGACAGCCTATAACTTCAAGGTTTTGCCCTATAAAATCCCAAAGGGCAATTTAGCGGCATACTTTCCGGAAACTAATGTATTAGTGCCATATAATCATTTTGCAGATCGAAGTCAGACTCCAATTAGTAAGTCCATTAAAGTCCGGATATTTAAGCCTGAACAAGTGTGAAAGATAGGTCAGTAGCTCAGAGTGAGAGTGCGTTTTATTCGGTCTTAGGCAAATAGTGGCAGACAAAGAACAGCCGATTGCTAAGATTATGGCTAGTTCATCAAAATAACTTAATTTGTTGTGGAAACCGAGACATTAAAAATGAAAAAAATTCCAGTGCTATTATTTTGCCTGGGCTTATGTGCTTTAAGCACCAATGATCTTCTTGCCCAGCGAATGCCACAAAAAGAGGCTAAGTTAAAGCTGGAAGAGGAAGAAGGTCCGACCCTTTTTAAATTTGAACCGGATTATCTTGCTGCTGAAGAAGCCCGCCGAAAAGAAATTCTTTTGATGAGGGCCATGATTGATTCACTAGACATTTCAGAAGGCAAGCGCCAAAAACTAATACGTGATCTCTATAAGAATAACGGCTCCAAAAGACTTAATAAAATTTTGTTCGTAAACAACAAGTTTGAAGAGGTTGAAGAGTAACTTCTATGGATTACTTAAAGAAACTAATCTTTTCCTATTGTTCCTGTTTTTAATTACTTTCGGGCCAATAATAGGAATTAATGCGGCTAAAAATTTCCCTGGTTACATCAATACTTGCACTTCTGATAAGTTGTAAAAAGGTCGTTAAGGACAAGCACACTATTTCTAAAGAAGCTAATAACTCTGTAAAAATAACTGAAGCTGCCAACCAATTTGAAGATCTCGAAGGAAGTCCGATTGCGCTTGCAGATTATAAAGGAAAAAGGATACTCCTGAATTATTGGGCTACCTGGTGCAGACCTTGCTTAGAAGAAATGCCCTCTTTGTTACGGGCACAGGCAACATTGGAAAAAGAAAACTACATAATCTTATTGGCTTCTGACCAGTCTGTGGCTGTCATTAAGGCGTTTAAACAAAAACAGGGATATGATTTTAACTTTCTTAAGTATAATGGCTCGTGGGCGGAACAAAATATTAGTTCCCTGCCAACCATGTTTATTTATAATGAAGAAGGGGAGAAGAAAGAAAAAATTGTTGGGGGAGTGACCTGGGATTCCCCGGAAGTGATTCAAAAATTAAAAAATACTCATTAAATGAAAAGCTGTACATTTCTGAGGCTGGCCATTTTAATTGGTTTGCTGACATCCTGTTCAGAACCTCCAAAAAAAGATGCCGAAATAGTAAATCATATAGCTTCGCCGGCCATGGAAAATAGTTCATTGCCTAATTTATTTTCCAATGGAAATAAGACCCTGATGTCCTGGGTAGAACAAAAAGGGGATTCCCTTACTTCATGGCATTATGCAGAATTAAAAGAAGGAAAGTGGCAGGCTTCCCATGAGATACTGCAAGGCACGAACTGGTTTGTAAATTGGGCCGATTTTCCAATGATTACAGAAAACAAAGGGAATTTGTTATCACATGTTCTCAAAAAATCGTCTGCTGGAACCTATTCTTATGATGTAAAGCTGAATGTACTCCCAAAGGGATCTACAAACTGGATTACCAATCTACCATTACATGCTGATGGCACCCCTACTGAACATGGATTTGTAACTGCTATACCTTATAAGGATGACACCTTTTTTATCACCTGGCTCGATGGTCGTAATACCGAGGAAAAAGATGATGGCTCTCGTGGTGCCATGACCTTAAGAGCTGCCATAGTATCTGAAAGGGGAGAGGTTAGTAAAGACACGCTCCTGGATAATAGAACCTGCGATTGTTGCCAGACCACTGCTGTAATCACGGAAAACGGACCCATAGTAATCTACAGGGACCGCTCTGAGGAAGAAGTAAGGGATATGAGTATCGTAAGACAAGTGGGAGGTAAATGGACAACCCCTAAAACGATACATAGGGATAACTGGAAAATAAATGGGTGCCCCGTAAACGGTCCTAAGGTAGCCGGTTTGGGAAATAATCTGGCAGTAGCCTGGTTTACGGCTGCTGGGAATAAACCTAAGGTAAAACTGATGTTTTCAGCCGATGGTGGAGCGAAATTCGCCAGCCCGATACAAGTAGATGATGCCGATGCTATCGGGAGGGTAGATGTGGTATTACTGAATGCAGATACTGCTATCGTAAGTTGGATGGAATCCAAAGAAAATGAGGCACAATTAAAGGCAATAAAAATTTCCAGATCAGGACAAAAATCAGAATCTAAAATAATTGCCCAAATGGACGGGTCTCGTAAAACCGGATTTCCTCAAATGGAATTGGTAGGGGACAAGGTATATTTTGCCTGGACCGATGTTACCAAAGATGTTAGTGAAATAAATACCGCCTATGTTCCGGTAATACAATTTTAAGTGACCTTTTCTGCGATTGGCACTCCATGGGATAGGGCAGGGAATAACTACAGTTCCTATCTTTGCCATAATAGTTTAAACTCCTAAATGGAACTCAAAAAGGCAATCTATTTCATGCTGTTGAGCATCCTGGCCTTTACAGCCATGAATGGACTTTTGAAATTCCTGACCACCTATAGTGCGTATCAATTGGTTTTTTTCAGGTCGCTCGGCTCCCTTTTCTTTACTTTTGGTTTCTTGCTAAGTAGGGGTATCCCTGTCCTGGGAACGCATCGTAAACTATTAGTATTAAGAGGGTTAGTGGGGTCTAC
>JBPCUI010000222.1:0-6821 GCA_051011235.1 Flavobacteriaceae bacterium | reverse complement strand
AGCGAGCACTGCTACAAGAGCTACGTTGCTCATTAATTCGGTCATAAAGAGCATCAGGACAATTAGAAGTGAGGCTGTTAACAAGATACTGATCTCACTGCTGGCAATCGCAGCGGAAACCATGTCTACGATGCCACTTACAGACATTCCTTTGGCCAGTGCCAATCCTCCCCCAAACAGTATTAATATACCCCATGCCAGCCTTGTTGTGTCTCCCCAATTGATAATGAAATCTGATTTCCTCAGATTATAGGGTAGCCCAAAAAGGGCAATTGCCGCAAGCATGCTGATCATTGTATCAGACAAACCCAGACCAGGGAATACTTTGTTAATTACCGTCCTAAATATCCAGAGAAAAACAGTACATCCGAAAATGATCAGTACCATCCTTTCTTTACCGGATGTGGGCCCGAGTTTTCGCAATTCACTTTCTATAACCTCCTTTGAAGCTGAGAATTTCAATTCTTTATTTGGGAACATCCATTTGACCAGCACCAGATAGCAAATTGTAAGAAGAATGATCGAAAATGGCAGACCGATAGACATCCACTTAAGGAATGACACCTCAATATTATACTCGTTTTCCAACAGACCTATAAGGACTGAATTAGGAGGTGTGCCTATAACGGTGGCGATTCCTCCGGTATTGGCCGAGAAAGCAATGCCAAGCATCACACTCAAGGCAAAATTTCTGTCTTTTTTTGTAAACCCGTCCTCATCGTGAACTAAAAGACTTATCACAGACATTGCAATGGGCAGCATAACCACTGTACTGGCCGTATTGCTGATCCACATGCTCAAGGCTGCAGTCGCAATCATAAACCCAAGAACAACCCGGTTTGGCGTTGTGCCCGTAATGCGAATAATATTGAGCGCAATGCGTTTGTGTAAATTCACTTTTTCCAGTGCCAGCGCCAGGACAAACCCGCCAAAGAAAAGAAAGATTATAGGGCTGCCGTAGTTTGCTCCAACATCGGCCATTGGCATCACTTTTAACAATGGGAAAAACAATAAGGGCAGGAGGGCGGTGACCGAGATTGAGACCGCTTCAGTGATCCACCAGGTAACCATCCAAAGTGCAACGGCAATTACAGCATTCGCCTGTTCTTTGCCGGCGATCAGGTCTGGTAGGAGAAGAACAGTAAGAAAGAATATCGGACCAAGAATAAGTCCGACTTTTTTGCTCGCGGGCATAAAATGTTATTTGAGCCCTAAGCTAAATTTTTTCCCTTAGTATAAAAAATTAAAGGAGTCTCTCAGGACTCCTTTTTGATTATTGAACAGATCCGCCTAATTCAATTGGAACCAGGTTGAGCTCGTCATCACAGGCTCCGTAAAGTAACTTGATCTTGCCGTCTTCTTCAAAACCGGCAATGAAGAACAGGTCGTTATCCCATTCAATGATCTCCGGCATGTGTTTACCGGCATAGGCCAGTTGCGTTACTTCGGTACCACTGTTATCGAATTTACGTAGAAACCCATCGGTAGAGATTACAAATGAATTCTCCAGTGCTATCAAGGCCTGGTTGTTGGAAGTTTCGTCAAAAAAGACACGATTGATCAAATCGCCATTATTATCTGTAACGATCAGTTCGCCATTTGCATAAAGTGCTAGATTACCATTGGAAAGCTTCTCCAGATGATAACTGCCGTTGAGATCGTTAGCCGATGTCAATTTAGTATCCAGCACAGACTCGGTATAGATCACATGTGATGTTACATTAAAAGAATCATCAAAGAAGATCAGGAGTGGTTTGTAATCTGTAAGCCTGGGATCTGTATCATTCTTAGAAAACACCGCTCCAAATGCTACATAATCGGACCCCCTGATCACCATGTCGCCTATCATCGCATCCGCCGCCCCGAAATTGTGGAGACTCACATCGAAGGCATCACCGCTGGCATTCCGCGTTTCAATACTGGCCTTATAAATACCCGCATCTTCAGTAGACCCGAAGTAATACCAGTTAGAACCATCTCTAAGAACACCATAATTGTGTTTTGCCGCAGAATTAATGGCATTCACAAACCCCCAGTCGCTCATATAGGTCACTTCTTGGGTGCCATAAAGGCTTACCAGGGTCCTGGCAAATACAAAGTTCATATTCCCGCTTGGGTAAAAGTTAATAAAAGCACCATTGCTTTCGTGCGGTTTATCTGCAAGGTAATTGGAGCTTAACATATAGTCCTCATCCAGTTCCTTATAATAAAATTTAGTGCCACCGGTTCCTTCCAGATCTTCAAGGTTTTCTATATAGTATATTTTCCCGCTTATTGGATGTATGCCCAATTCGAGCGGTATTGCCGAAAAGCCGTCAGCGATTACCGGGTATAGATAAAATGACTCTGCATCTACGACGGTTACCTGTTTGGTATAGATGTCCGTTTCTTCCATGTCGTTGGTCACAGTGAGAGTAATGGTGTACTCCCCGCCTTCAACATATTCAGTTGCGGGATTTTCATCGGTACTTGACTCACCATTTCCGAAATCGTAAAGAAATGAGATGGCTCCTTCAGAGCAGTTTGTAATTTCCAGATCCTGTCCTACGGCCAATACCGCGTCGCTGAGCTGAAAGCAAGCTTCCAGACCATCCGGATCCGGGTCCTTCTCGTTATTTTCCACAGGTTCTGTGGAACAGGAAAATAATAAGGAATAGAAAATAATCAGTAGGTAGTAGTGCTTCATAATGACAGATATGGGGTTCTGTACTTATAAAACGTTTATTTTCAAGAGCATATTTTAAAAATTAACAGATTTTCGATGAACCGCACAATAACTTAAAACACTGTTAATCAATGGTTTATAAAATAAAATAGGAATATTGTAAGAAAGTGACTACTCCTGGAGCTCGCAGAACAGGATTTCATCTTTTTTTAACACTTTTGTAAGCCCGAGCTTATTGAGCCCTTTTAGCCCCTTATCCCAGGCCTTATTACTGAGACCGGCAGCCTCTTTTAAAGAAGTCAGTGGCATGCTCTTCTCCTTTTTTAAAAGCTCTAAAATGGTTTTTTCATTATCATTGAGCTCAAGTGGTTTTTTTTCTGGTCTCATCTGTGGAAAGAACAGTACTTCCTGTATCGAAGCATTATTGGTAAGCAACATAACAAGCCTGTCTATACCGATACCAATACCCGAAGTAGGGGGCATGCCATATTCCAGTGCCCGAAGGAAATCCTGGTCGATAAACATGGCCTCATCATCTCCTTTCTCTGATAGCCGGAGTTGGTCTTCAAAGCGGTCTCGCTGATCTATGGGATCATTCAATTCGGAATAGGCGTTTGCGATCTCCTTTCCATTAATGATGAGTTCAAACCGCTCTGTCAATTCTGGTTTTTGCCGGTGCTCGTTGGTTAGCGGACTCATTTCTTTGGGATAATCTATAATAAAGGTCGGCTGCACATAATGGTGCTCGCATTTCTCTCCGAAAATTTCATCGATTAATTTGCCCACACCCATGGTATCATCTACCTCAATATCAAGTTTTTTGGCTACTTCACGCAACTCATTTTCACCCATACCGGCAACCTCAAATCCTGTATGTTCCTTAACAGCCTTCAGAATTGGTATACGGGGATAGGGCGCCTTAAAGTCTATTTTTTTCTCTCCCATGTTTGCGAACGTACTTCCATTGGCATCCAGAGCTACCTTTTCCAGCAGCTGTTCTGTCAAATCCATCATCCAATTGTAATCCTTATACGCAACATAGAGTTCCATTATGGTAAATTCGGGGTTGTGGGTCCGATCCATCCCTTCATTCCGAAAATCCTTGGAAAACTCGTAAACCCCGTCAAAGCCTCCTACAATCAGTCGCTTCAGATAAAGTTCATTGGCAACACGCAGGTAGAGGGGTATGTCGAGTGCGTTGTGGTGAGTAATAAAAGGCCTGGCCGCTGCACCACCGGGTATCGCCTGAAGTACAGGCGTTTCAACTTCAAGATATCCCTTTGCATTAAGGAAATCGCGAATGCTGTTCGTTATTTTAGTGCGTTTAATAAAAGTTTCTTTTACCACCGGATTAACAACCAGATCTACGTAGCGTTGCCGGTATCTAAGTTCAGGATCGTTAAACTGGTCGTAGATATTTCCCTCGGCATCCTGCTTGGGTAAAGGAAGTGGTCTTAAAGCCTTACTCAAGAGCTCAAACTCTTTGACCATTACTGTTTTCTCACCAACCTTAGTGGTAAAAAGTTCGCCGTGAATACCAATTATATCTCCAATATCAAGAAGTTTTTTGTATACCTCGTTGTACAGCATTTTATCTTCCCCTGCACAAATCTCGTCACGGTTAAAATACACCTGAATACGACCATCACTGTCTTGCAACTCTGCAAATGATGCTTTTCCCTGGATTCTTCGAGACATCAGCCTTCCTGCCATAACCACCTTTTTACCATCTTCAAAATTACTTTTGATGGTAGCAGAGGTGCTATCGACCGGAAATTCGGCAGCCGGAAATGGATTGATGCCCAATTCCCTGAGTTTGGCAAGCTTCTCCCTCCTTATGACTTCTTGTTCAGAAAGTTGCATTGATATGAAATTAAAGCGCAAAATTACACTTTTGCGCCTAAGTTAAGAGCCGGGGGTAAAGGAAATTTAACAGATTTACTCTTCAACTCCATCATGGCTTATTTTGATTTCATCAGATCTGCATAATTGGGCACGTATTCCTGACCGCTGATAATCTGTTTTATGTCCTTCTCCAGGCTTTCCAGAGGACTTTCAACAATGCGGTTAACTTCTTTTCCATCCTTGAGGAAAATAATAGTGGGTACCATTTTTATTTGCAACCCCCATTCTTCACCATTCGGGCTGGTCTTGTAGAACTCACCCTTGTCGTGCACGCCCACAATTTTAAGCTGATCCAGCGGAAATTCGGCTTCGTCTAAAAGCTTGATAAAGGCAGGGATTTCGCGCTGACTGTCACTGCACCAGGTACCCATAAATACCAGCACATTGTATTTCTTCAAGTCCCCTTTGAATTCCTCGATCAAGGTTTTATCCGGCTCGTGATACTCGTAAAAAACTTTATACCATTCACCAAAGGGAGGGTTGGTTATTTGCTCCGGGCTAATATGCCCGACCAGGTCCACACCACCGTTTCGGGCCGGAACTTCCTGGTATGAAGCCTGTGCAAAGCAAGCCGCATTCCCCAACGAGAACAGTACAATAAGGTAGCAAGTTTTCATGGTAATCAAATTTGAATTAGACCGGCTAAAAATAACAGATTTTGTAACAAAATGCACTTAAAAAAGACCTATAGGTAGCATCAATCATCAATCATGAGTTTCTTAAGGGTATTGCTGGCTATTATATTTCCACCACTTTCCGTGATAGGTAAGGGATGTGGTTCTTTCCTAATTGTATTGCTACTTACACTCTGCGGATGGGTGCCGGGCGTTATCGCAGCACTGATCATTCTCAACAATCCCAACTGATCGTCGTATCTTTGCTTTTGGCAATATGACTATTTATGAAGAACATACTAATTCTACTCGCAGCAATTCTCAGCTTTGCGGCTTGCGAAATACGGGAGGAATACACTTTTAATGAAGATGGCAGTGGTGTATACGAAATGGCATTCGACTTTACGGAGTTTATGAATTCGACTGAAGCGAATGATTCGACTGCTTTCCAGGAACAGGTAGATACCGTTATCAATTTTGCGTCATTACTTTACGAAAAACGCGACAGTATAGCACAGCTCCCTGAAGATGAGCAGCGGCGTCTTCGGGCATTAGAACCTTTAGAATTTTCCATGAAAGTGAATGATTCAACAAAGCAAATGTTGATGAAATTGCGTTACGAATTTTCGGAGATAGAGGATCTCGAACATTTTGCAGAAGCGGTGGAGCAAGCTAATATAAAGGAATTGAACGAACTGTCGGGAGCCAGTCAGCCCGGCGATACTACAGAATTAGACAGCCTTCAACCGGCAGAGCCCGGTTTATTCGAAATGGCCAGTTCTTTTAATATGAAATTTAGTTCCAGGAAATTTAAAAGAACTATTACCGATGAAGCCAGACTCAGGGCTGTGGAGACTAAAGACACGACCATGACTGCCGAAGATCCCTTTGCCGACATGATCAAATTTAAACAGGTATTTCGCTTTCCATATCGCATCCGAGAGGTAGATAATGAGAATGCCAGGATATTATCGGACTTCAAGGGTATTGAGTTCGAGGCCAATATGTATGATATCAATAATAACCCGGACTTTTTCAATATAGAAGTCCTGTTTGAAAAATGAATAAGAAAGTAGAAATACAGGATCTGGGTAATAAAGATTACAAAGAATGCTGGGACTACCAGGAACAGCTTTTTAAAGAAATCCTGGATGCTAAAATCAAGAACCGCAGGGAAAATGCAGGGCTGGAGACAGCAAATTATTTTCTTTTTGTAGAGCATCCGCATGTGTATACCCTGGGCAAGAGCGGTGACCTTGCCAATCTACTGGTAACTGAAGAAGAGCTCACCTCCAAGGGGGCTAAGTTTTACAAAATAAACCGTGGTGGTGACATTACTTATCACGGTCCGGGACAGATAGTGGGTTATCCGATTTTAGACCTGGACAATTTCTTTACTGATATTCATAAGTACCTTCGATTTTTGGAAGAAATGGTGATCCGGACACTGGCCGATTACGGCTTGAATGGAGAACGTTCAGAAGGTGAAACAGGGGTCTGGCTCGATGTAGGCACACCACTTGCTCGCAAGATCTGTGCCCTGGGAGTTCGCTCCAGTCGTTGGGTCACAATGCACGGATTTGCATTTAATGTAAATACGGATCTCGGCTATTTTGACCATATGATACCCTGTGGGA
>JBPCUI010000221.1:0-2717 GCA_051011235.1 Flavobacteriaceae bacterium | reverse complement strand
TTCTGCGGATGGCCAGTCCGGAAGAACGCTCACATCTCATTGAGTACAGCGTACTTGCCATCTTTATCCACGAGGCATTAAAAGAGCGAAACCGGCAGAAGAAAACCGTGAACAGACCCGGACTGATCGCATTTCTTGCAGCAAGTCTGATTGGATTAATCGATGAATTAATCCAGCTACTGATCCCGGCAAGAGTATTCGACCCTATCGATATATTCTTTAATACATTTGCCTCTTTTTTGGCTATCACCACCAGTACTGCCCTTGCCTGGGCACGCGGAAAATTGACCAAAAAGAAGGAATAAACCCTATTTTTGAGAAACGATTCATTTATGTTAAAGCCGCTGCTGCTTGTTATCTTTTATCTTACAACCCAGCAAGTTGAAAAGCCTTCTGATTACCGTGATTATCATCGGGGTATCAACGAAGCGGAAGAATTAGTTATTCAGCACAAATTCAATGCCGCATTAGAACGCCTGAACGAAGTATTCGATTCTTTTGATTTTGTTTTTGTACGGGATTACAAAATTGCTGTGCAACTGGCTTTAAAGACCACGGATACAACTATGGCCCTGGCGTATTTAGAAAAGGGTATGAGTATGGGGTGGTCCGTAAATGATATTAAGAAAAACAAATTTCTCAAACCGCTGATATTAAGTGCAGGGGCCGAAGCACTTCACTCGCAATCCAAAAATCTCAGGCAGACCTACTACAATCGACTAAACGACTCCCTCAGGCAGTTAACCGAAGAAATGTTTAAAAAAGATCAGAAAAAAGCGATGGGCGCATTGCTTAGAATTGGCAATAGGGCTCAGGAAAAATACGGGAATAAAAAATTCGCTCCGCACAGTGAAAAACAATTGGCCCGTTTAGAGAAAATTCTCGAATGCTGCGGTTACCCGGGTGAAAAGTTGATAGGAAACGATTTCTGGACGTCAACTGTTTTAAGCCATCACAATTCAATCTCTAAAGAATATGTCAGCAGGGACACACTGTACCAGAGACTGGAACCGCTGCTGCGGACCGCATTAGATCGAGGCGAGATGTCACTCGCTGAATTTGCAATTATAGAAGACTGGAAAATTGCGGTTGAAACCGGGCACAGCACTTCAGTCTATGGCTTTTTAGGGCGAATCCAGTCAGAAAAAGCACTGGCTAAGGTCGAATTAAACCGAAAATTGCTCGGGCTGCGTAGTATCGCTTTGCGAAATGCACTTTTTGAGTTGGGCAGGACAACCGGCATGGATTTCTACCTTCCGGGCCAACCCTGGCAGGATGGAAAGATAACCATCTCCACTAACTAAAATCACTCCTCAGATCTTGTCGGAGTTTTGAAATAAATAACGCGCAACATTGTGGTCTTTCAGAAGTTGAAATTTTGCTTTCTCTCTTACTGGCTGGGAGGTTAGTTGCAAGAGAATCACTCAAATTCCCTATCTTGTAAAGATCAATTATTAATACTAACCTTTTAAAAACAACACTAATGAAAACAAAAATTTTTACATTGATGATGCTTGGCGTCTTCGCACTTTTTGGGTGTAAGGAACAGGCACCGGAAGCTGCTATGGCCCAGGAGGAGGAGGCTGAAGCCCCGGATTACGAAGCCTATGACAAAAAAGTTGCAGTGATCAAGGCCTTTTACCAGGCACACTGTGATGAGGATTTTGAGGCTCAAAAGGGAATGATTGCCGACGATTTCAAATGGAGCCCACCTTCCTGGAATGGAAACCAATGGCTTGGTAAGGAGGAGTTCTTAACAGCCATCAAAGGCTATCACGATGGTTTTGAAAATATAAAATATACTTCGGGTGTCACCTTGCCCGATTCTACAGTGAACGGCTATTGGTCTGGTTCAGTATTTCCTAAAGGAATGGCGAACACCAGTGCCAATATCATCAGGATTTATGGAACTTGGTCAGCCACACATACTGAAAGTGGAAAAGAGATTGGGGTTAAGTACTTTAACCTTGCCACTGTAAATGACGATGGGAAAATAGCACAGAGTTCAGAATACTGGGATGTGAACGGTCTGGCTGCACAAATTGCCGCTGAAGAATAAAATCTTGATCAATTACAGATTAAAGGTGGTCTAATAAAATGGCCACCTTTTTCTTTAAAACTGGCTTTTTGGAGCTAAATCCTAAAAATCAACGAAGAATTTCGGGACCTTTAAATTGAACACGATGAACACTGAAAAACTGCTTAAGAAATGGTTTGAAATATGGGAACATGGTGATTTTCTTCAACTCCCCATAGCTGATGATTTTAGACATACGAGTCCTTATGGGACCATCGAAGGAAAACAAGCTTACATTCGGTTGGTGGAGGCGAATAAAATAAAATTTCTGGGGCATCGATTTATAATTCACGATGAACTATATAACAAAGACAGGGCAAGCGTACGCTATACAGCAACTAAGGGCGATTTCAGGCTCGAAGTATGTGAGTGGCATTATATTAAAGGTGGACTTATAGAGGAAATTGTAGCGTACTATAACATTGAAGGGGAAATTAATGAAGAACGTAAATTGGATATACCCGATTAATCAACTTTAATTAAAACACAATGGCAGACATCCGGCACAATCTCTTAATTCACAGCAAGAAGGAAAAGGTATATAACGCGATCGCTACCCAGGAAGGAGTGCGCAACTGGTGGACAGTTCAGACCAATATCAGGTCTGAGGTTGGCGGCAAAGCTGAGTTTCGGTTCGGCG
>JBPCUI010000220.1:0-2604 GCA_051011235.1 Flavobacteriaceae bacterium | reverse complement strand
ATATTCACAGAATCACGCACATTTTCAGATATTGCTAAAGATTGTTTATAATAATTCAATGCAGTTTCAAAACTCTCCTTCTCCCAGTGGATCTTGCCCATGGTGAAATATCCAAATGACACTCTTTTTTGATCGCCGAGTTTGTCGTAAATATCAATCGCTTTTTGATTTGATGTTATTGCCCGGTCTAACTGACCAAGTTTTCTGTATATAATTGAAAGGTTATAGGCATTGAAAGCCTGTTGCGAAGTAAAGTTCAGTTGGCTGGCCAAAATGTCTGAATCCATGTAATAACTCTCGGCCTTTTTGAAATTACCCAGATTTCTATGAACGAATCCAATATTGCCAAGGGCTCGCGAAAGTTTTCTTTTTTCACCCAAATTTTGATAAATAAGTGATGCCCTGGTCATTAAATCCATGGCTTCTGTATACTCTACTTTTTGGGTATGCATAGCGCCGAGAACCATATATGAGTCGGCAATACTTAATGAATCATTTCTTTCCGACGCAATTTTGAGGCTTTGTTCTAAATACTTGTTGGCTTCATCAAATCCCCCGGTGCGGGCATAACTGGATCCCAAACCTAATAGTGCTTTGGACTGACCTTCTAAAAATGCTATTTTTCTTGAAAGTCTAAGAGATTTTGTGTTTACTACCAGTGCGGAATCATCCTGCGATTGAGTACGGAGAAAATCAGCATAGCGGTTTAAACTAGCCACCTGTAGTTCCAAATAATCATTGTTTTCTGAAAGATCCAGTGCTTCCAGAATGAATCTTTTTGCTTCTTCGGGAGCGCGATTGTTGCTTAATTCGAACAGTTGATGAAGGATTCTGATCCTTGCGGTGTCTGCATTTGTTTTTGTGTACTCAAGCCGCAGACTGTCTTCCAGGTTTTGTGCATTGACAGCCTGAACTAATAGGAATATTCCAATAATTAAAGCAACTGACTTCATTATGGTTCACAATCTATACAAGATACCCAATTTTAAAGTACCTCTGGTAGGTACAATGCTATATCAAATTGGATCACTCGTGCTAACACTATAGTTCGGAATAGTACCATTGGATTCCCAATGCAAAACCTGAGATAATGAAGTGCATAAGAAAAGCCCCGGTCTGTCGATCGGGGCTTTTTTTATTATGAAAAAATATCAATCAGAAAGAATAACTAAGACCTACCGTCCAATAGGTCTGTAATTTGTTATCGATGGAGTCAAAGGTAGCTCCCGTATTTCCGAGCGTGTTTATTTCGTAGTTAAGTGCCTCTTGCTTATTGTCGCGAAGGCCGAAGTCGAACCCAATTCCAATACCTTTCCACAAGGTATATGCAAATGCATTTGTCCAGGTCCAGTTACTGAGGTTTCCACTCTCATAGCTCATAAATGCCGAAAGATTGGTTTTGAATTTTACTGGTCCGATGCTTTTGATGTAGTCGGCCAGGATCTTGGCACCCATTGAGGATTCGAAAATTGTATCAGCACTACTAAAAACAAAGTTGTAGTTCAAAGGATGAATTACCACCACGAGGTCTGTGACCGGGGTCCAGGTTGCACCAACACCAAGATCCAGGTAACCGGGATCATTGATATTGTTAATAATGGTGGTCCTGTATTCCGCTAGCCCTGATATCGCAAATTTTTCACTTAGTTTACGGCCGTATAATGTAGATATATTAAATACATCGGTGGTTCCCCTAAAACCAGACTCATCCAAAGGGTCGTCTTTATCATCCAATTTTACCCATTTCAAATTAACATTAGCCGAATTTCTCCAGAAAAACTTGGCTTGTTGCAAATTTGCAAATGCATTGATTGTAAACCCAATATTACCGGCAGAGTTGTTTGGGATCCCCTGGGCATACCAGTTGTTAAAAGCAGATAAGTCGAACCCGATGGTTCCCAGGGCACCGATTCTCCAACCTGGAAGCCCGTCAATTTGAGCCTGAATTGCATCCGCTCTGGCTTGAATAGCCGAAATGGAATCGTTCTTGGTTGCCAGATCGGCTTTCAGTTCGTCCTTGGTTTGTGCCAAGGCGGTCATTGACCCCGCCAGTAAAGCGAGGAGCAAAACAAAATTTTTCATTGTGTAATGTGTTAGTGTTATTAACCGCAAATTTAAACATTGTTAATAAAATGCACGGTTTATTAACACTATTTCCGCTTGTATAGCGGCACAGAAGAACAGGCCTCACCATACATCACACTTTTAGCGACAGACTGGATCTTTTCAGTGGCCCAAATATAGGCATTGGGGGGAACTGGTTTATTACTGCATCCCTTGATTATTACCGGTTTATCGACAAAAACAGAGAGGTCGAGCTCCTCGAGTACATCTGCGTACAGGAAAGTTTCTAAATCGTTGAGGTCGCCCTGAACCACCTTTGCCGCATAGGGTTGTAACTGAGTAGTTATCAACATATAAGCCCATGCCGGTATAATTGCCTCTGTTGAACAGGTAACGGCTACATAGTTGTCTTTGTAATCTGCCCATGAATGTTCTAAAACATGTGCTCTGAAATCTTTTTCTTTTAGGATTATCCCTTCGAAAAGCCATGGGCTTATGTCGATAAGCACCCGATCTCCTTCTGGGTAGTATTCTTCCAGG
>JBPCUI010000219.1:0-2961 GCA_051011235.1 Flavobacteriaceae bacterium | reverse complement strand
ACATTATGATCAAACCCAGTAATTCCCATAATCCCGCCTTTTGGCGGATTTTACATAATTGAGTTATAACTACGATTGATAAAGCGTATTATAACGATCACAATTATGTAAAGGGAATTAGGACAATAAGTTTTAGCAGCGGCATCGTCTCGCCATCATTAAAAATCATTCACTGGATAATTTTTAACGCTGCGCTCGCTGGATTCTTAAACTGCCACTGGCAGTTCTCTAATACCACGTGTAAAGGGAATTACAACAATAGTTTAATTGGAAGTCGTTTTCGGGTTAAATAACTTTACTATAGTTTTTAATTTGCCTCTTATACTAGAATAAAGTGTGGCACTATTGCTCAGGTACAAGGCGTATAAGTCTGCCAGGGCTCTCTACCACAATGTACAGATATCCATCTATTCCCATCTGTGCGTCACGTACCCTGCCTATACCATCCAATAGTGTTTCATGCCCAACCACCTCGTTACCATTCATCTTTAAACGATGGAGATATTCAAATTTGAGCGAGCTGACCAAAAGGTCATTTTTCCAATTACCATAAAAATCGCTGGACACAAATGTCATTCCGCATGGTGCAATAGACGGGGTCCAGTAATGCACGGGCTGTTCCATTCCATCCAATTCGGTAAGGTCTGTAAATGTGGTGCCATCATAGTTGATACCGTATGAAATCACAGGCCAACCATTATTGTTCCCTGCTTCCAAAATATTGATTTCATCACCTCCCTGAGGTCCATGCTCACCTTCCCAAACCACACCGGTTTCTGGATGGAGACTCATTCCTTGAGGATTGCGTGTTCCATAGGTAAAAATAGAATTGACCGCCCCCGATGTGTTATAAAAAGGATTGTCGGTAGGGATTTGACCGTCGTCATGGATACGATGTATTTTTCCGATAGCATTGTCCAATTCCTGAGGGTAAACATCCCTATAACCGCGATCACCTACGGAAACATATAAGTAGCCATTGTTATCAAATACGAGTCTGGAACCATAATGGTGACCACTATTGAGATACGGAAGTGCCGTAAATATGTTCTCCACATCAACCAAGTTGTTTCCCTCAAGCCTGGCTCTTGCCACTGCCGTGGTTCGCTCGGATGAATTGTCGGGGTTGATACGGGAATAGGATAGATAAACAAATGAATTGTTTTCAAAATCTGGATGAATGAGCACATCTAACAATCCACCTTGCCCTTGTGAAGCCACAGTTGGGACACCGGTAACTTCTGTCAATTGTTGATCATTTCGCACCAAAAATAGCCCTCCTCCTCGCTCGGTCACCAAAATTTCACCATTGGGCAGTTGTTCTATACCCCAGGGAATGCCGGGAATATCATCGGTTATGGTTTCCAATCGGAAGCTAAGGTCATCGGATGAAATCAAACCTGACAAATTGGGATTCTCCTCCTCCAACATTGCTTTGGTTTTTCCATCGATCTCGGTAAGTATATAGTTGGTCAAATCCTCAATTTCTTGGGCACTTAATGAAGATCCGTATGCTGGCATACCATTACTTGAATATCCGTCGGTTATAGATGCTATGACATCTTCCACGGAATTGCCATAAGTCCAATCGCGCTCAACAAACGAGGCCAGGTCTTGTCCATGGCAGCCTCCACAGTGATTTCTATACGTAAGGGCAGTATTTCCTAAATCAACATTTTCATTGTCTGGATCTATCTCTTCTTCGGGCAACTCGGGATCCTGTGAATTGTTACAGCTCAACAGTACGAACAAAAAAAACAAGAATGCCAATTTTGTTGTAGTCTTTAACCATTGGTATGTGTGTGTTAATTTGAAAACTAGATCAGAAAAGCGATTTAAAGAGATCGGGGGCATAATTATCCAAATTCAATGGGTGATGAAAATCTATAGCTTGAATTACAAAGACAGAGCTAATTTATAGTGTCCTAGTAATTAGTGAATTAACCTTATATTATATGTAACGTTGTATGATGAAATAAAGTATAGGGTCAGGGTGACGAAAGGGTGCTCGTTATCAGCAGATTACTGCCAAATGGTTATGGAACTCAAAGAAGCGGTTGTGGATATTTACTTAAACGGTGAAAGGGGCTATTAGTCCGCCATTCCATACCCTTTTATTCATAGCTAGTTATTTTCAATTAAGGAATTCATGAACCTCACTGAAGTTCGGTTTTCCTCCCCTACTCTCCTTCTTCAATCTTCGAGCTTCGAAAAATTCGTTTATGGTTCGGGAAAATAGTATTTATTCATGGCTTGTTATTTGTTTGAAAGGTATTCATCGATTGCCTAGGGCAATGTCATTTCCTTTTTAGAAAGATTTTTAGAAGAAATTTTTCGGGAAGTGTAGTACAATTACCCGAAGGAAATCACTCATACTCACATTTACAAATCCCCTTGCCGGTGCCCAGCCAAACCGTGCCATTTTCTGAGACATGCGTCAGCTTGATGGAATTGGATGGGAGTTTGTTTTTCTTATCAAAATGTTGCCATTTACCGTCTTTATAGCGTTTTACGCCATCGCCCCTGGGAAGTGCCCAGGTACCACCGTTCTTGTCTTCAAAAAAACGTACAACTTTATTAATATCCTTATTAAAGGTTTCGTTCTCACCATCCCGGACGATCAATCCCTTTAGGGTTGGAATCCAGTGGCGATTCTCCGCATCTATATAACTATTCCCATAAATGACCTTGAGTTTTTCCTGCTCCCATTCACTTTTTCCGTCAAAGGTGTATAGGCCATTGGTTGTAGTCATTACAATCTTGCCTTCAGGGGTCTCTATAAATCCGTAAGGGTGATTATCCGCTGAGGGCAAGCCATTTTTTCTATTAAAACTGCGCCAGGTTTGCCCGTCATATTTTGCAATTCTGGCCGGCGCACCTAACCAAAGGTGGTTATTACTATCTATATATTTGGCGGTGAGCCAACCCCTGCTGAAATTATAACCTTCGTTGTCTTTTTTA
>JBPCUI010000218.1:0-3630 GCA_051011235.1 Flavobacteriaceae bacterium | reverse complement strand
GTACTGACCTTTATTCTTCTGGATATTGTAAAGTGTCAATGCACATTTTTGTTTCCCCTCCATAAATTGGATCCGGCCAGAGATCTCATATGCCTCTAGCGCGTATTGTTCAGAAATGCTGTCTTTACCCTGTTTTAGGTAGGCCTCAGCCATTCCGTTGAGAAGATCGATCTTACTCCGGTCATCATCAAGGTCTCTATGGAGCGATTCACTTTGACGGTACCAACGCAAAGCCCATTTGTAATTGTCCTGTTTCAGGTAAACCTTTCCCTTGATCTCATATGCGTATGCTAACCAGTCCAGGACACTTCTTCTTTCAAAAATGGAAATACTCCTGTTTATATTGAACATGGCGTAATCCAGTTTCTCCATGTCTGCGTAAAGGGATGCCAGGTTACTCATGGTTTCGGCCTGGTATATTTCATTGCCAATTTCTTCATTGATCTTTTTTACTTTCTTAAAAAATACCAACGCCTGTACATAATCTTTTTGCGTAACGTAAAGAGTGGCGATATTTTCGTTCATTATTGACAACATATCCTTGTTGCCCACCTTTTCTGCAAGGTCTATCCCCGCCAGATAACCGCTAAGTGCTTTTGCATAGTCCCCTTTAAAGCCATTTTCTCCGGCCAGGTTGTTTATTATCCGCAGTGCGAGATCATGGTCCTCAATTTGCTGGGCAAGTACCAATCCCTTCGTATATAGGTTAATAGCCTTTTCGTTCTCACCGAGGTCCGAGTAGAAATCACCGAGTCTGAGAAATGAAGAGCTTTCGCCCCTGGTGTATTTGGCAAGTTTACTGTACTTCTGAGCTTGTTTAGCCAGAAGATAGAGGCTGTCGGCATCGTAATAACGCATAATACCTCCCAGTTTTGTGAGAAGGTCTATATAAGTTGTGTCTTGCTTGCTAAAATCAGCTTTAGAACTAATGAGTTTTAAACTGTCCTGGAGTTGTTGTCTGAGTTCGCTTTGAGAATATGTAAAAAAAGTGCCGCATGAAAAAAGAATGCCGACTAAAACGACTTTCTTCACAGTTGTTGTAAAAGGGCTAAGCTTGGAAATTTTGAACACAATCCGGGAACTAAAAATGTATGCTAAAAATAATTCCTACACACGGCCTGTTCTAAATATTGTTGTGAAACGTCATATTTTGTGTGTTAGATCGGTATTAATGATCATTAGATCGATAAATTAAGGGGATTTCAGAGGATTTGTAGGAAAAATAAACATTGAATAGTTAGACTGGGTAAAGGAGGTCTGGCAAAATTAACCTGCCTATTACTTTGATGCTATATGTAAAAAAAATTACCTTTGCCAGCGCCTGTAAATGGTGGTTGTAGCTTCCTCCTGCGCCAATTGCGTAAAAGCGTAATCGGCTACGGCGGACAGGCAGCTTCGCTACAATTTAAGGTTGTGGCAAAACAATGAATAATATGGTGGTTGTAGCTCAGCTGGTTAGAGCGCTGGATTGTGGTTCCAGAGGTCGCCGGTTCGAACCCGGTCTTCCACCCAATAAAACCTTCTATTTTTTATAGGAGGTTTTTTTTGTGAGCGTATCCAGAGTTTACTTTGGAATTAGACTCACAAAAAAAATGAAATGCGAAGGCGTTTAGGTTTTATTAGCAGGTTTCCCAATTTCCTGATCAACGCAGTTAGCCCGGTCTTCCACCCAATAAAACCTTCTATTTTTTATAGGAGGTTTTTTTTGTGAGCGCGTATCCGGAGTCTACTTTGAAACCTTATCAACTATCACCCTTTCTTCCCTGTTGGCGATTTCCCAGGCGGTATGAAATATTAACCGTGATCGCTTGGTTAAAAGATCGTAATTAATCTTGTCTGGCGTATCGCCTGGACGGTGATAATCATCATGCGTTCCGTTGAAATAGAAGATAATGGGGATATGGTTCTTAGCAAAATTATAGTGATCACTGCGGTAATAGAACCGATTTGGATCATTTTCGTCGTTGTAGGTATAATCCAACTCCAGTTGAGTGTATCGATCGTTGATCCTTTCTGAGAGCTGGTGCAAATCTGAACTCAGTTTATCCGAACCAATCAGATAAATATAATTTCGGCTGCCTTCGCGTTTGGGATCAATGCGTCCGATCATATCGATATTCAGATTAGCGACGGTCTGTTCAAGTGGGAAAAGGGGGGCTACGTCTGTGTAATATTGTGAACCGAGCAGGCCTTTTTCTTCGCCGGTAACATGTAAAAAAACTATGGAGCGCTTGGGTCCGTTTCCAGTGACTGCCGCTTTTTTAAAGGCTTCAGCTATCTCAAGCATGGCAACAGTGCCCGAGCCATCGTCATCGGCGCCATTGTTGATTTTTCCGTTGGCTGAGATGCCAATATGGTCGAGATGGGAAGAAATAACCACGTACTCCTCAGGTTTCTCGAATCCGGGTATATAAGCCACTACATTTTCCGAAGGTACGTCCACATTGGAGCTCTCAAGGCTTAAACTAACCGAGATCTCGAGTACGGAAGCCGAATCGGTCTCTTTGATATCCGGGTATATGGCTTTTGCCGTTTGTGCATTGAGTAAAAGTAGGGGAGGACTGTCGTCGTTTTTCTTCAGGCTCATTCTACCGCTTTCATTCGTCTTCATAAAATTGAAATAACCCTTAAAACGACCGTAGTTGTTCTGGTCGAAGTAAAGTATGGCCTTAGCGCCATTGTGTTTTGCGGCCAGGAGTCTTTTCTCGAAGGATTCGGAACTATTACTCCAGACCGACTTTTTACCCGTGCCACTGAGCTTGTAAGTGCCATCCTCATTTTTAGGCTCACCTGACTTGATCAGGATAATTTTATTGCTCACATCAATGTTTTCGTAATCGGAATAGCCAGTATCATCAATACCGAAACCTACATAAACAAGTTCTGAAAAAAGTCCGTCTCCAGCCGAAAAGCTGATAAAATCCTCGCCTACCTCGTAAAGCTGATCACCAACGGTTATGCTTCCAACCGGTAATTTGGCCATTTCAAGGGGTACCTGCTGAAAATACTCGCCATTCTCATTTGCTGCTTGTACTTCCATTTCATTATAAATTGTTTTTAAGTACTCAGCCGCTTTTTTCTGTCCGGGCTTTCCGGTTTCCCTGCCTTCAAAATCATCGGAGGCATAGGTGTATAGGTGCTCCTTGAGCTCTTCTTCGGTGATAGTTAGTGCATATACCACTGGATCTGCCGCAACATTAACTATTGCCGGGGAATCGGTCACTGTTTTTTGGGAGGTATTACAAGCAGCTGTCAATGCCAGGGCTAAAATGCAGATTGTCTTCATGTTAAGGAGGCGTTTAATACAAAATTTCCCAAAAATAGGAAAAGAAAATGATTCGACAGCCTATTAATTTGTATTCACTTCAGTGATTATGAAACAGGTTTTTTTATGAAGCTTACGCAGAAACTCTGTGAGCTAAGCTCTTTCAAACTGCCGCTCATGAGGAATTTGAAGGATTAATTTGATTTACTTGTACAATAATTTTATCTTGAAAATCTTATGTAACCCCTTAATTCATTGAGCTATTATGTCCAGGTTTTTTTACAAGGCAGTATTAGTCGGTGGTTTATTGAGCCTCATAAACTACACCTCATTTGCACAGGAAGGAGATAAGCTGGGCGCCTGGT
>JBPCUI010000217.1:0-4036 GCA_051011235.1 Flavobacteriaceae bacterium | reverse complement strand
GAATCGGGCATTCAACGACATTGCGGTAGACCGTTTAATCATGCGCCCATTTTTGGGATAATCACTCAGGAGATCCATAAAGACCGCAAGATTATGACTATCCTTAGCTACATTCACCGGACTAATGATAGCCCTTTCACCGGATTGCAGATGCGTGGTATTGGTTATAAGAATTGGTATTGTATAATCAGAGCTAGTCGGCATTATCTTCAAATAGGGCTGAGCCAAAGGATTTTGCTCCGAACTGTAATCAAAAACTGCATTAAAGGCAGCTTCCCATTCGTTTTCCAACAGCGCCCCGCGATTTGCAAAGTCTCCAATGTTCGTAATGCTTTTAAACAGATCGCGACCCATAATACCCGCTACTGAAGAAGACAGGAAATCCTGATCATAGATAGCACTCGCACGATAGTCCATGCCATCCTGTGGTGAATCAAATTTGAAAGGGACATTTGCGCCTTGCCTCTGTAAATGATAAGCCTGCGTATAGAACATATTATTGCCTCCACCCCCACCCGAGGCGCCGGTCATGGAAAACAGGAATTTTCCAAAATAATCCGGATTTCGGTCGTAGAGGTAGCTTTGCACCAGGAACGACCACAATCCCGCTCTTGAACCACCGCCTTCGGCCGAAACTAAAATAATGGGAAATTTGTTTTCCGGACTGTACTTACTAATATCCCCCTTTCTATGGTTCAGCCATTTTTGGACATATGCTTCCAGTGACATGCGTTGGCCGGGATGAATTGTTGTAGGTACAGAACTGGCATCAAAATGTGTAAATGTTGCAGCATTTGAGATAAATACCGCAAGGGCAGCACTAATTAGAATCACTATTGGAAGCAGCAAAGGAATTTTTAGCAATCGGCCAGCTAATCTTATCAGATTTAAAATGACATATATCCCTATAACACAATTCATTACGATTGGTAATGGGGTAATAAACTTTAAGGCTTCAGGATTAAAAAACAAAATGACGTATGCCACCAACGATACGATGGTCAATAGCAGAATAAGCTTTGCTCCAATTAAGTTTTTGAATTTGAGAACCCATTTATTATATGAGGTGGATATCAATAAAAAGAAAATTGTGAGCATCATTAGCGAATAGAACAAACGCTCGGTATCGCCCTGAGAGCCACCCTCATTAAAAAAACCAAGTAACAGGATGCCTAAAAAGCATAAAACTGCCAAAATGATAGGGATATAAGCGGTCCATGGAAATTTCTTAAACCATTTTGAAATCGCTTCTATCCAGGGTTTATAGAGTAATAGAATAAGGAGGACAATTCCGGCAAGCAGGCCCCAGTTGCCACCAATAATAATATCTGAGTCATAAACTTTTTTATAGGTATTATTTACGGCATAAGTGGCAATGAGAATAAGAACCGTGCCTAAAATTTTTGGGAATAGTCGTTTAATATACCCGGATTTTGTTTCCTGGAACTCCTTGGTTTTCTCAAGTACAACGTCCCGCTCTTTCTGTTGTTCCAAAAACAGCTCCTTGGCATCTTTTGGCGCCTGGAAGATCTCCTTGTTCTTTGAAATAGATTTTGATTCTTCCAGCGAGGGCTCGCTGGGCGCCGGTGGATTAAAAAAACTATCTAAGGTGCTTATTAGAAACGCGAGTACACTTATTGAGGAAAAGAAGATTAAGACCACCAGCCAATCGTTATCCGCCTGGTTGATAACAACAATCAGGTCATTAATTTGCGGAACTACCCAAAACAACAGAAATAGTATGACGACAAATACGATTGACAAAAAATGGTCTCTGAACGCATTTAAAATGGAAGCTATCCAGGACTCTTTATCCTCATATGGGTCATTCATATACTTAAGATTTGTTTATCACTGAGATTTTCGCGCTTTTTTCGCCTTTATATCATCTATTAAAATTTGATGCTGTTGAATACTATTGTTTAAATCACTATCAACCCGTCGAAGCTCTTCATTCGTATTATCAACATTCATTTTCAAAGTTCTGGCTTGTACCGACAGTTCCGGAGGCACTGCATATTCAGTATTTGAAGTCCATTTTTCCAGTTCAGTTGATACCTGTTCCAACTGGTGTTGAGTCTCAACAGTTTTCTGCTCCGCATCCTGTAAATTTTGCTGTGATTCAACAAGCGCAGCTTCCCATTCGGCAAAGCCGAAGTCGACCTTAGTAAATCCTGCAGCTACCAAACGGTCTTTAATTCCTGCTGGTTGTATTAAAAACCACATAAATAATCCTATGATCAAAAACTCCCGGATGGCAATTACAGCCTCCTTTAACTTAGTGAGTATGTTATCTTCCATGATTCTACATTAATTCTTCTGATAATTCACAGTCACGCTTAGGATCGCATACTTCATGACCTCATGTTTATGGCTAAGCGCTGGTTTTCTGATCGGTGTCCAACATCAACTGTGGCAATTTAATATTGACCAGCTTGTCCTGTAGATCACTCACCTTGCACTGGAAACTTTTAAACTTGGCCGGAACGGCAGCAATCTCGTCCCAGTCCACATCGCTAAGGCTCTGGCTGAACATAAAGGCAAAGGTTTTTGCCGTATTTCCATCCTTGCAGACAATGATCTTCCAGTACGCCCTGGGTATTTTTACCCGTATCTTTCCGCGATCGTCCGTTCCATCGAAAAAGCGATCATTAGTACGGAATAAAGGACCGGAAAAAACCACCAACTTCTCGTCTTCGGCCTGATCCAATACAAAATTTTCAAATTTACCCCATATCCCGCCCAGGTTAGAGCGGTTGTATTGTTTCACCTGCGGTGAACAGTTGGTAGTGTGGAAGGTATCCCCGTTGGAAGCCCGGACTTCGTCGTAATTACTGCCCCAGGCTACATCATCCCTGCGTACTATATGCCCTTTATCAAAGGATTTACGGTCCTTGTTGTAAAATTTATCGGGCAGTTGGTGATTGGCCGGAATACGAGGATCTGTAAGCCAGGCTTCATGGTCGTTTGGCCCGAGCCCGCTGAGTCCCCTCCGGGTATAGTCCTTATCTTTTTCAGGTTCCTTGCTTTCTTCACTGCCATCAACATTTGCCGCGCAGAAATAGGCCATCCGGCGGTCTTTATTGATCACCGTAGAGAAATGGTGATAAGGGATCACAAATTCGCCGTTGTCCATCCTGGAGACTTTTGTATCATCTTCCAATTCCGGCAGCGGTACTTTTACACCCAGATAGTCTTCGTCATATCCATTTCTATTGCTGTAGTCGCTCTCTATAAATGGCACGACCCTTTTTTCCTCTACCGGCGCCATTATGCCATTATTCTGGCTTAAAGTCCCGTTCTGATCGGATGCCGATGCGTAAGCGGTCGTAAGGCCGCTCCCCTCCTTTACATCGCCTATGGATACCGTAACGTTTAAAGGGATTGTCCAGCTAATGCTTTTACCACCGGCAGTAATTCCAAGCTTTGGTTTCTCTTCTTCTTGTTGATCCGAATAGATATCGCTCAATTCAAGCGGATTGGGTGGTATACTGTCGAAAATACTTCTCCTGGTCGCCTCCCACTGCATGGGTATATTGGTCCCCTCCAGGTGCCTGATGATCCTGCTTATACGGATCCCTTCATTGGCCACCCACTGTATATCATCCGGATCCTGACCGTCCCAAGGCCGGTCATGGACATCCATAATCACGTCATTCACCCGTTTAGGCACTCCGGCGTGATGCAAGGCCACAACCTCCCATTGATTATTACAAACCAGGGATCCTGAAGAGCCGGGCTCGGTATCCGTCAGGTAATGTGCATGGATAGGTAAAAGATCTATAAGTTCATTGGACTGCAGTACGATCTGCTTATAGCCACCGTTGGGATGCTGGACGATGTTCAGAGGGTCTCCGATAAGCGCTTTTCCCTCATCCATTAATTTATTCCAGCCATAGGCCTTAAGTTGCCTGTTATTTTCAGACACACTGTTAACCGCTACGATCGTGTAGTCCAATCGTTCATCGGTGACAAAAAATTCGGTCGGATCCAGCGCAAATCTTACAGATTCCATCGGCTGCCCGTGCTTGTTGAG
>JBPCUI010000216.1:0-6473 GCA_051011235.1 Flavobacteriaceae bacterium | reverse complement strand
CCTTTGCCTTCTTAAATGCTGTCTTGAGATAGGCGATAGCTTCCTTGGCCTTTTCTTTATCTGCAATATGTGTCTTGAGCTTTTTCTTTACTTTAGGTATCAGGGCAAAACTATTGGAACCTCCGCCCAAGAGAACTACAACAATTAAAGAAGTGATTAATGCTGTTAACATGCTTTAGGTTTTCAAGATTTATCGTGTTAATTTAACTCTCCACTCCGCGGCACCATATCATTATATGCAATATACTCATGAAGGATCTGCAATGCAAAACTCAAAGGCCAGATTAAGAGTTAGTAGTTGGTGGTTCTAACGCATCATTCAGGATGTTAACTGGATGAGATTCCAACAAAAAACCCCGACGATAAGGTCGGGGTTAATGACTTGCCATAACACAAGAGAATCTTGCTATTGCCAAGAATCTAGTTTATCATTGATGTGGTCAAAATTGTATTTCCCCACTAATTGCCGTCGATATCTGAAAGAAATAATGGTCAATATAATAAGCAATACTTGAAACGAGAAGATTCCCAGCCCCACAGGGATAAATGTTTCAGGCATAAAATATGTTTCAAACTCCGAATAACTCAGGAGAATATAAGCTGTGTCTGTTGCCTTAAAAATATATACCAGGAGAATGGCATAAAGAGCGTACTCGAGATTCCGCAGCTGAGGATCACTGAAAATCTTGTTGTTGATTTTCAAATGCATCGCCTGTAAATACGAGAAATGTACGATGGCCAGTAATGGGAAAATGTAATTATCTACTTTAAAAAAATAGAATTTGTTGGTGTAAAGACCGTAAAAATTCACGATGATTAGTACAAGCAGTACACCGATAGACAATGCCAAGCACCTCTTCCACGAAATAATTCGCCAATTGTAAGACATATAAGTAGGTTTCAAGGCTTTGGGGAACCTCTTTTATTGACCTAAAAACGCTGTCTGAAAAATATTATTTGAAAAAATTCGATGAAGCGCAATCAATGTTGAGTAAGTAGGGAAATCTGTTGTATAAATTGGTGGTTAAACAAATAATTAAATTAATGTCAGCCAGCGTTCTCTTTTGTATTTCGAACCAAAGGATACCGCTTAAAATGAGTTAGGCTACGCCACAACCATTCCAGGGGGCCATAATAAAATTTACTCAGCCACCATTTACTCAATATCATTTGCATAGCAATCAGTGCTATGGCGATCAGGAAGGTATAAAGGTTTCGAAGCTCACCAAGGTATCCAAGACCCCATCCAAAGAGTATATAGGTACCTATAAGGCTCTGAAACACATAATTGGTCAGCGCCATTCTGCCATAGGGAGCAAATTTAGAAAGAAAACGACCTGCTTTGGCTTTTCTGTAGAGCATCACAAAACCGGCGAGTATAATTCCTGTCATTCCTATGTTTACCAAATCAACAGCTGTTAGACCGAACATAGTAATCCAGTTGTCGAATTTTACTTCGGGTCCGGCTTGCATAAAGATCAAAGCGGTCAAACCAATGGAAACTACAAATATCCCAAGTGACCACCACATCATATCCTGAAGGAGTTTCTTTTTGTCCATAAAATTTCTGAAGAAATCGGTGCGTCCTACGAATAAGCCTAGCAGAAAAAATGCAAAGGTCAGGTACCCTCTGGAGAAAATCCCCAGTTGAAAGTCCATTTTCATCAATTGCCCGTCCACGGCGTTGGATTGAAAGACTTCCCATAAGCTTCCATGCTTAATTATTTCGTAATAGGCGGCAACCTCCGGACTTGTAGGTGAGAATTCACCTTCCAAAAACAAGTTATCCCCTCCGGTAAATGCAAAAACCACATATCGACCCAATCCAAGGAATACTAACGCAACCAAGCCCAAAACATATTTATTGGAGACTTTGTAAAAAGGGATCAGGAACAAGCCCAATACCGCATAAATAGTTAAAATATCTCCCCGGTAAAAGAGGTGGTGCAGGTACCCAATGACAAAAAGCAGTATTAAGCGCCATAGGAAACGGACCCTGAAATCTTTACCCTTCTTTTGGGCGCTGTCCATCTGTATAAAGAAGCTCAGGCCGAAAAGAAATGAAAAAAGAGCAAAAAACTTCCCTCTGAGAAATATTGCTATAATACCATCTACCACATAATCCGGGATCCCAATCCGCACAGCATCCATCGCTCCCTCAGGTGGAGGGGCACCCAGGTAATTCTCAACCATATGTACAATGACAATACCGGCCAGAGAAAAACCGCGGAGGGCGTCAATAATCACTATTCTGTTGTTGGATGTGATCTCGGACATAAGGCTGGATGTTTTGTTCGGACATCAATAAGACCACAATTCTACACAATTGTTACATCCTGCCAATGTAATTTTAGAATTTTCTTCATAGATGATTCCGGCCACAAAACACAATTTTACATTAGATTTATGCAAATGTATTTAGGATGAGATCAACCTATTATTACCTGTTTAAGATCCAGTTTCTGGGATTCAGATATAGTGGATGGCAAATTCAGCAGGATCATAAGACAGTGGAGGGAATGCTTGTAAAAACACTAAAATTTATAATGCCCGATCGGGAATTTAAAATTATGGGAGCAGGACGAACCGATGCCAAAGTATCCGGATTGGAGGCCGCTTTTGAATTGTTTTTAAAAGAGACCCCTCTAGAAAACTTATCTGAATTTAAAAAAACATTAAATTCTAACTTACCTGCTGATATTAAGATTATTAATATAGTTAAAGTAAATAAAAAGTTTAATATAATTAAGGATAGTATCCTCAAGGAATATGTCTATTTATTCTCCAGTGGTTCAAAGAATCATCCCTTTAGCGCCCCGTTCATAGCTGCTGTCCAGGAGAGCCTCGATATAGAACTGATGAACACGGGCGCTTCACTGTTTGTCGGTTCGCACTCTTTTAGGGCCTATACCACTAAAGACTCTATAAATAGACAATTGACAAGAAATGTCCACTCCTGTAAAATAATCCAGAATGATTTTTTGCTGGCCAACTTTTTCCCGGAGAAGAGCTATGCACTGATCATTAAAGCCGACGGATTTTTGAGATATCAGGTACGGATGATCATGGCTGCCCTTATCGACCTGGGAAAACACGAACTGACCTTGGAAGACATTAGGGACTCGTTAAGGCCAGACACGACCCGGGTCTTCAAGAGCATCGCACCCGGATCTGGTCTTATGCTTCGTTCGCTGAGTTTCAGGGACGACCTTTAAGGTAGAATTTTTGTACATTGAACTCAAATGTACCGTAATGCCCACCTGGTTGTACATCCTTATAATTGTATTGGCGATCTATGTCATCATAAGTGTACTCCTGTACTTCTTACAGGATTACTTCATGTTTAAACCGGAGAAACTACCCGCCGATTTTCAGTTTGACTATGAGAATCAGGAAACTGAAGAGTACAACGTGGAAACACGTGATGGTGCGGTGTTAAACGGATTACGCTTTAAGGCCCAGAACCCAAAAGGTGTCGTTTTTTACCTGAAGGGAAATTCAAAAAGTATAAAAGGCTGGGGCAAATTTGCGGTTGATTTTACCAGACTTGGCTACGATGTCCTGATGGTAGACTACCGAGGATTTGGAAAAAGCACCGGCAGGCGTTCGCAGAAGGCTATTAAAAGAGACATGCAAGTCATTTACAATAAGCTAAAGGACAAGGTCCATGAAAAGTACATTATACTTTATGGAAGATCGCTCGGTTCTGGATTTGCGGCCAAGCTGGCTTCAATGAACAACCCCAGAATGCTTATCCTGGATGCCCCGTACTACAGCCTGAGTAAAGTGGCGAAGAAGTTTATACCCTTTATGCCACTGTCTATCCTGATCAAATTTCCGATGCCTACTTACAAATGGCTTCGATATGTGAATTGTCCAATTCATATTATCCATGGTACCGATGATCGGCTGATCCCTTATAAAACAAGCGTTAAACTATCTAAAATTAAGCCTGGAAGTACCACTATGCACACCGTTATAGGAGGTGGCCACAAAAACCTTAACACATTTGAGTCGTACCACAAGATGTTGTACAATATCATCACAACAAAGCCGAAGAAGCTGAATTTAGAGGGTTCCAGTATTGATTTTAAGAATTCCTCAAAAAAAGTCAATGCGTAGTGTAAGGCGATGGGCATTTACACTGATTGGCGGATATCTAATATTTGGCATAATGATCTATTTTATTCAGGAGCAGTTTATTTTTCTTCCCTCGCGATTACCCAGCAATTACCAATACCAGTTTGATATTCCTTTCGAGGAGTTCTTTCTGGAGGCTGAAGATGGAGCCAGACTCAATGCCCTTCATTTTAAATCTGTGCACTCCAGGGGTGTTATACTTTATTTTCATGGTAATGCCGGCAATCTGGCTCGCTGGGGAGAAATTACAATGGAACTGACCAGGAAATACGATTATGACGTAGTGGTTATGGATTATCGCACCTATGGCAAAAGTAGCGGAAACCTCAGCGAAGAGGCACTTCATAATGATGGGCAACTTTTTTATAACTACCTGTTGCAGCGCTTTAACGAAAATGAAATCATATTATACGGCAGATCACTAGGCACCGGGATAGCCAGTCAGCTGGCGGCCAGGAATAATCCGCAAAAAGTTATACTTGAGACCCCTTATTACAGCATGCTCGACATCGGGCAGAGGAGATTCCCTTTTTTGCCTGTTAAATGGTTGCTTAAATACGAATTTAAATCCTTCAAATATGTACAGGATATCTCCTGTCCGATTGCCATCTTCCACGGCACCAAGGACGAGATAATACCTATGGATTCGGGCCAACGACTATATGAGAGTATTCCCGGGATAAACAAGAAATTTTTTAAGGTTGAGGGAGGGCGACACAATAATCTTTCGGGTTTCGAAACTTATAATACCGGCATTCGCGAGCTGCTAGAATCCGGATCAATCGAATAGGTCGGAGGAGAGATACCGATCGCCACGATCACATATAATAGAAACCACTACGCCTTCATTGATCGTGTTGATCAGTTTTAAAGCAGCCGCTGTTGCTCCACCACTGCTCATGCCGGCAAAGATTCCTTCTTCTTCAGCCAGGCGTTTGGTCATCGACCTCGATTCCTGTTCACTAACCTCCAGGACCTTATCAACTTTTTCAGGATTGAATATTTTGGGAAGATAGGCCGCCGGCCACTTTCGGATTCCCGGAATACTAGAATCGTCTGTGGGTTGAACTCCCACAATCCGAATGCCCGGATCTTGTTCTTTAAGGTATGTAGACGTCCCCATGATGGTGCCTGTAGTTCCCATAGAAGAAACAAAATGAGTAATACCTCCGCCGGTATCCTTCCAGATTTCTGGTCCGGTAGTTCGGTAATGTGCCATCCAGTTGTCGTCATTACCAAATTGGTTCAGCATAAAATAGCCATCTTTTTTCACTTTTGTCTCAGCATAGTCCCGTGCTCCTTCGATACCAATTTCATTGGAAGTAAGCGTTACTTTGGCGCCATAAGCCCTCATTGTTTGAACCCTTTCCCTGGTGGCATTTTCCGGCATTACGAGCTCTATGTCCAGCTTGTACAGACAGGCGATCATGGCAAGTGCAATACCTGTATTTCCGCTGGTTGCTTCAATTAATTTGGTAGAACTGCTAATTTCGCCTCTTTCAAGTGCGTATTTTATCATACTGTATGCCGGCCTGTCTTTAACACTCCCGCCAGGATTTTGCCCCTCCAGCTTGAAATACAATTTCACATTAGGATTGGTGTTCAGAGATTTAGCAAGGACTAAGGGGGTATTCCCAATAAGGTCTAACACGCTTTTAGACATGCGGTAAGGTTTTAATCTTTATTTCAGGTTTGTGAAAGACAGTAGAATTAGCAGGAACGGAAGAAGTCAGCCAGGCATTTCCGCCTATAACCGAATTCTCACCAATAACCGTGTTTCCTCCAAGTATAGTGGCATTGGCGTAAATGGTAACGTTATCTTCAATAGTAGGATGCCTTTTTTTCTTTTGCAGATTTTTGGTAACATACAGAGCCCCCAGAGTAACTCCCTGGTATATTTTGACATTGTTCCTGATTACAGCTGTCTCACCGATAACAACACCTGTCGCGTGGTCTATAAAGAAGGAATCGCCAATTTGAGCTCCTGGATTTATATCGACTCCTGTTTGCCTGTGTGCGTATTCGGTCATTAGCCTGGGCACCATCGGGAATCCTTTGTTGTACATTTCATGAGCAAGCCTGTAAATGGCGATCGCATAAAAGCCCGGATATGCCATATAAACCTCTTCAATAGACAAAGAAGCCGGATCACAATTGGAAATTGCTTCTGCGTCCAAATTGAGTTTCTCGAGTATTCCCGGCAGCTTTCCGATATAGTTTTTCCAAATCTTACTACAAGGTTTCTCTACATCCCAACAGGCCAGATCTATCAGTTCATCAAACTGTATTTCAAGCGTATCCAGATTTTCGCCTACCGGTGTTTCGATATCAAA
>JBPCUI010000215.1:0-6865 GCA_051011235.1 Flavobacteriaceae bacterium | reverse complement strand
CGATATGGGTTCTACCTTTGATATCGTTGACATCCCTTCCGAAATGAAGGACGAGGTAAAAGAATACAGAGCAGCATTGATTGAGGCTGTCGCTGAATACGATGATCACCTCATGGAAAAATTCTTTGAGGATGAAAACTCAATTACAGAAGATGAAGTCTACGCAGCTCTCAGAGCCGCGGTTATGGACATGAGTATTATACCGATGATATGCGGATCCTCCTTTAAAAACAAAGGAGTACAATTCCTGTTGGATGCCGTGTGCAGATACCTGCCTTCGCCATTGGACAAAGAGGCCATAATTGGCACAGATCCCCGCAATGGAAATGAGATTTCGAGAAAGCCAGATCCGAAAGAACCTTTTTCAGCACTTGCATTTAAGATAGCCACCGATCCTTTTGTAGGAAGGCTGGCATTTTTCAGAGCTTATTCCGGAAAACTTGATGCAGGTTCCTATGTACTTAATAATCGTACAGAAAACAAAGAACGGATTTCCAGAATTTACCAAATGCACTCTAATAAGCAGAATGCGGTTTCGTCAATTGCTGCGGGTGATATTGGAGCTGCAGTTGGGTTTAAGGATATCAAAACCGGAGATACATTATCTGACGAGAAGCACCCAATTGTGCTTGAGAGCATGAAATTCCCGGACCCTGTGATCGGTATTGCAGTAGAACCTAAGACCAAAGCAGATGTGGATAAACTCGGCATGGCATTGGGAAAATTGGCCGAAGAAGATCCTACTTTCCAGGTGAAGACAGATGAGGCTTCTGGCCAAACCATCATTTCCGGAATGGGAGAATTGCACCTGGATATTATTACCGACCGCTTAAAAAGAGAGTTTAAAGTAGACGTTAACCAGGGGCAACCTCAGGTCGAATACAAAGAAGCGCTAACCCGAAGCTCGGACCACCGTGAGGTTTATAAAAAACAGACTGGTGGGCGCGGAAAATTCGCCGATATTGTTTTCACCATGGAGCCGGCGGAAGAAGGAAAACCCGGACTTGAGTTTGTCAATAAGATTAAAGGAGGTAATATCCCTAAGGAGTATATACCATCTATAGAAAAAGGATTTAAGGCTGCAATGAAGAATGGTCCTTTGGCCGGATTTGAAATGGACAGCATGAAAATAGTTCTTAAGGACGGCTCTTTCCACCCAGTGGATTCCGATTCACTTTCCTTTGAACTTGCAGCGAAAATAGGTTACAGGGAGGCTTCAAGCGGATGCAGACCGGTACTTATGGAACCGATTATGAAATTGGAAGTGCTTACTCCAGAGGAAAACATGGGAGATATTGTCGGAGACCTTAACCGAAGAAGGGGACAGGTGAATAATATGGACGACCGTGCGGGATCCAAGGTGATTAAGGCCGAAGTTCCGCTCTCTGAAATGTTTGGATATGTAACAGCACTGAGAACTCTTTCATCTGGAAGAGCAACCTCTACCATGGAGTTTTCACATTATGCGGAAACGCCTTCCAGTTTAGCTGAGGAAGTGGTAAAAATCGCTAAAGGTGTAACCGTTTAATTTTGATAAGATGAGTCAGAAAATCAGAATAAAATTAAAATCATACGATCATAATCTGGTAGACAAGTCTGCCGAAAAAATCGTAAAAACGGTTAAGACAACCGGAGCGGTGGTAACAGGTCCAATCCCGTTACCCACTCATAAAAAAATATTTACAGTGTTGCGTTCACCGCATGTAAACAAAAAATCAAGGGAACAATTCCAATTGAGTTCGTATAAAAGGCTCCTGGATATCTATAGTTCCTCATCAAAGACCATCGACGCCCTGATGAAGCTCGAGCTTCCCAGTGGAGTTGAGGTTGAGATAAAGGTTTAAGATAATTACATCCGCTTCCCGGTGAAGCGGGGGACATGTCCGGAGCGTTTCGCGAAGGAAAAACGGTTGCAAAAATATATTCGGGGTCGGATTATTTTTGACCCTGTTTTTTTTTAGAAAAATGAAATTGGAGAAATGAAATTTGGGAATTGGAAAAATGAAATTGGGAATTGGAGAAATGAAATTGAGAATTGGGAATTAGGAATTAGGAATTGGACATTGATAATCACCAATCACCAATCACCAATCACCAATCACCAATCGCCAATCACCAATAAATAATTAACAATTAGTAATAAATAATTAATACGTATGTCTGGGTTAATCGGAAGAAAAATTGGCATGACCAGCATCTTTGACGACAACGGGAAGAATATTCCCTGTACCGTTATTGAGGCAGGACCGTGCATAGTTACCCAAGTCAGAACCGAAGAGGTAGACGGGTATAGTGCCCTTCAACTCGGTTTCGATGACAAGGCAGAAAAGCGTGCTAACAAGGCCGAAACAGGCCATTTCAAGAAGGCAGGTACTTCTACCAAAACAAAGGTCGTCGAATTCCGTGATTTTGAAGGAGAATTTAAACTGGGAGATACTCTTGGAGTAGATCTCTTTGTTGAAGGTGAATTTGTGGATGTCGCTGCCACTTCCAAAGGAAAGGGTTTTCAGGGTGTGGTAAAAAGGCACGGATTTGCGGGTGTAGGACAGGCCACACACGGCCAGCACAACCGCCTCAGAGCACCGGGGTCAATCGGTGCGTCGTCTTATCCATCCAGAGTATTTAAAGGAATGAGAATGGCAGGCCGCATGGGTGGTCAGAAGGTCACCGTTCAAAACCTCCGGGTGCTGAAAATTGTTCCGGAGAAAAACCTCATTGTACTTAAGGGATGTGTTCCCGGACACAAGAATGCTTACCTAACTATTGAGAAGTAATGAAAGTAGCAGTATTAGATATTAAGGGAAAAGAAACGGGCAGGAAAGTAGATCTTTCAGACGCCGTTTTCAAGATAGAGCCCAACAATCAGGCAATATACCTGGATGTAAAGCAGTATATGGCTCATCAAAGACAAGGAACTCACAAGACCAAAGAACGTGCTTTCATTACTGGTAGTACACGTAAGATCAAGAAACAAAAAGGAACGGGAACAGCCCGTGCCGGCAGTATCAAATCTCCTATTTTCAGGGGTGGAGGACGGACTTTTGGACCCACGCCAAGAGATTACAAGCAAAAACTCAATAAAAATCTGAAGCGTTTGGCCAGAAAATCTGCGCTGAGTCTGAAGAAAAAAGAGGACGCGATCATGGTGGTTGAAGACTTCAATTTTGAGGCACCAAAGACTAAGGATTTTATCCAGGTTTTGAAGTCACTGGGGTTGGAAAACAAAAAGTCTTTGATTGTATTGGGCGATACAAATAATAACGTATATTTGTCGTCGCGTAATTTGGCAAATTCTGAGGTTGTAACTAACTCAGAATTAAGCACTTACAAGATTTTAAGAGCGAATAATGTTGTGCTGCTCGAAGGTTCTCTGGAAGGCATAGAATCGAACTTAAACAAATAGGAAGAAAATGAGTGTTTTAATAAAACCCATTATCACTGAAAAAATGACCTCAGATAGCGAGTTGTACAACCGCTATGGTTTTGTGGTAGATCCTATGGCAAATAAATTGCAGATCAAGGATGCCGTGGAGGCTACTTACGGGGTATCTGTTAAGAAGGTACGTACAATGAATTACCCGCCTTCAAGAAAGACCCGATATACCAAGACCGGTATTCAGCAAGGTAAGACCAATGCCTATAAGAAAGCCATTGTAGATGTTGAAGAAGGCGATGTAATTGATTTTTACAGTAATCTATAAAGACTTAAAATGTCAGTTAGAAAATTAAAACCAACAACTCCGGGACAGCGCTTTAAAGTGGTGAATGGATTTGATGCCATTACTACCGATAAGCCCGAAAAGAGCTTGTTGGCTCCTATAAAAAGATCTGGAGGGCGAAATGGACAGGGCAAAATGACCATACGCCATCGTGGAGGAGGACATAAAAGAAGATATCGCATTATCGATTTCAAAAGAGACAAGCAGGATGTGAAGGCTGAGGTGCTATCGATACAGTACGACCCGAATAGATCTGCGTTTATTGCTCTGGTTGAATATGCCGATGGTGAAAAACGATATGTGATCGCACAAAACGGATTGCGGGTTGGTCAGAAGATTGTTTCAGGCCAGAAAGTTGCCCCTGAAATTGGCAATGCACTTCCCTTAAGTGGGATCCCTTTGGGCACCATTGTATCTTGTATAGAACTAAGGCCGGGACAAGGAGCTGTCATTGCCAGAAGTGCTGGCACTTTTGCTCAGTTAATGGCCAGGGAAGGTAAATATGCAACTATTAAACTTCCTTCTGGCGAAACCAGGTTGGTTCTGGTTAATTGTTTGGCAACCATAGGAGCGGTATCCAATTCTGACCACCAGCTTATTGTATCTGGTAAGGCAGGTAGAAGCAGATGGCTGGGTCGGAGACCCAGGACCAGACCTGTGGCTATGAACCCTGTAGACCATCCGATGGGTGGAGGTGAAGGGAGAGCATCAGGAGGTCATCCCAGATCGAAGAATGGTATTCCTGCAAAAGGTTACCGAACCCGTTCAAAGAATAAGGATACGAATAAGTATATCATTGAACGAAGGAAAAAATAACAAGTATTGAAGAGTATCATATGGCACGTTCATGAAAAAAAGGCCCGTACGTTCACTATAGTCTTGATAAGAAGATCCAGCAGAATGTGGCTTCAGGAAAAAAGTCAGTGATCAAAACCTGGTCAAGGGCATCGATGATTACCCCCGATTTTGTTGGTCAGACCATAGCTGTGCACAACGGCAGGCAATTTGTTCCTGTCTATATTACAGAAAATATGGTTGGTCATAAACTAGGGGAATTTTCTCCTACAAGATCGTTCAGAGGTCATGCCGGAGCAAGAAATAAAGGTAAAAAGTAATTGAGTATGGGAGTTCGAAAAAGACAAATGGCGGAAAGGCTGAAGGCCGAGCGAGCTGATCTGGCTTTTGCCAAGTTAAATAACTGCCCGACTTCGCCGCGAAAAATGAGGCTGGTAGCAGACCAGGTCAGGGGTACAGAAGTAGAAAAGGCATTGGCTATACTGAGGTTTAGCCCGAAGGAGGCATCTCGAAGACTCGAAAAGCTTTTGCTCTCGGCCATCGCTAATTGGCAGTCAAAGAATGAGGATGCAAACATAGAGGATGCAGACCTGTTCATAAAGGAAATTAAAGTAGATAGCGGCCGTATGCTCAAAAGACTAAGACCAGCTCCACAGGGCAGGGCTCACAGGATTAGAAAACGTTCCAACCACGTGACACTGGTTCTGGGATCAAATAATAATACAGAGAACTAAGAAGCAATATGGGACAAAAAACAAATCCTATAGGAAATCGTCTCGGCATTATCAGAGGATGGGAATCCAATTGGTATGGTGGAAATGACTATGGTGAGAAGCTTGCAGAGGATGACAAGATAAGAAAGTATATCCATGCGAGGTTGGCCAAGGCAAGTGTATCCAGGGTTATAATAGAGCGTACTCTAAAATTGATTACAGTAACCATTACCACGGCCCGCCCCGGAATTATTATCGGGAAGGGAGGCCAGGAAGTGGACAAGTTGAAGGAAGAGCTCAAGAAAATCACCGATAAGGAGGTACAGATCAATATTTACGAGATCAAGAGGCCGGAATTAGATGCAAATTTGGTGGCCGCTAGTGTGGCCCGCCAGATCGAGAACAGAATTTCGTATCGCCGGGCTATTAAAATGTCCATTGCGGCAGCCATGCGGATGAATGCTGAAGGAATTAAGATCCAAATTGCAGGACGATTAAATGGGGCGGAGATGGCCCGATCAGAATCATACAAAGACGGTAGAATTCCATTGTCCACTTTTAGAGCAGACATTGACTACGCACTTCATGAAGCCCATACAACATATGGCCGCCTTGGGATCAAGGTTTGGATCATGAAAGGAGAAGTTTATGGCAAAAGGGAGCTTTCTCCACTAATCGGAATGTCTAAAGGACAGGGCAAAGGCCAACAGGACGGAGGAAAAAAACGTCGAAGAAAGTAATTATATAGAAGGAAGATGTTACAGCCAAAAAGAACCAAGTATCGCAAAGCGCAAAAAGGTCGTATGAAGGGTAATTCCGGAAGGGGTCATCAACTTTCCAACGGCATGTTTGGTATAAAATCCCTGGATTCCAGTTTTATCACTTCCAGACAGATCGAAGCAGCTCGTATTGCTGCCACTCGTTTCATGAAACGTGAAGGGTCAATATGGATCATGATATTCCCTGATAAGCCAATAACCAAGAAACCTCTTGAGGTACGTATGGGTAAAGGAAAGGGAGCTGTAGAATATTATGCAGCGGTAGTGAAACCAGGTAGAATAATGTTTGAAGTATCCGGTGTGCCACTCGAAACTGCTAAAGAAGCATTGCGATTGGCTGCTCAAAAACTTCCTGTTAAAACGAAGTTCGTAGTGTCAAGAACCTATGAAGCTTAATTTTTTGAAATTGTAGATATGAAACAATCAGAAATAAAAGAAGCCTCAACAGCGGAACTCCAGGAAAGACTGGGTGAGTTCAAGCAAGCCTTTTCAGAAATGAAAATGGCTCATGCTATATCACCGTTGGAAAATCCAATTCAACTTAGAACGCAAAAGAGAAGTATTGCGAGAATTGCGACAGAACTAACTAAAAGAGAAGTACAATAACGGTACGAAGCTTAAAGATGGAAAAACGAAATTTAAGAAAAGAACGTATTGGGGTAGTTACGAGTAGCAAAATGGAGAAATCTATTGTAGTTGCTGAAGTTAAAAAAGTAAAGCACCCTATGTACGGAAAGTTCGTGTTAAAAACAAAGAAATATGTTGCGCACGATGAAACAAACGACTGCAACGAAGGTGATAAAGTAAGGATTATGGAAACACGACCTATGAGTAAATCTAAATGTTGGAGATTAGTAGA
>JBPCUI010000214.1:0-17117 GCA_051011235.1 Flavobacteriaceae bacterium | reverse complement strand
GCAGGATTTATTTCAAAATAATATGCATTCCTATAATCTTGGAAAGTATCCAGAATCCAGGCAAATCGGTCGTCTGTACTTAAATCAGCATCTCTACTTTTTTGAAAGGACTTGATTTCAGATGGGTCCCCGTCCAACATTTTGACGCCTATATACAAATTGTTCTCGTCGTATACGATTTTTACAACGGTCTCTTCAGTGGGATCACCGCCTTCTACGGGCACGGTCATAGTGAAGTCAGACACTCCAACTGCATTGGACCAAAATCCTTCATTTAATTGACCATCTAAGACAATTTGATCCGAATCTTTAAGACCAAAGGCTTCTAATTGTTTGTTTTCTGTGTTATTCTGACCTATCGTCACGCTACAAGACAAAAACAAGAGCCAACTTAAAGCACTTAATTTCTGCCAAAATCGAAATAGAAATTCGCTGTGTCCTATTTGACATGATTGAAGCCATAATTGTAGACCAGCTTTTTCTTTCTTTGAACCCATTTACTTATTGATACTTATAAATTTTAGGACCCTCCAGTTTAACTATCCGCCCATGCCATATAAATCTGCTGCAAAGATTTCTTCGTTGCTTTCGAATTCTAAATCGACAGTTTTTTTGAAAATATTCATAGATCGCGCCTTAGCTAAAATCGATGCTTAGGTTATGATTCCCGCCCCCGCCAGAATGACTTTTCGGGCTGGCGAACGTAACCGTTCGGTACGGGCGGGTTGCTCGCGCTGTTCGCTTCGCTTGGAACGGTTTAAAACTGCTCTGAGCTATTGTATTAATTTTCACAGTTTCATTTTTTAGATAGGACCATATAGATCAGTTTATTCTGATCCATGCCATAGTCGGCTATTCCTTCTTTTTCCTCATACAACAATATATCAAAACCACCTTCTGCCAGAAACATATCCCGAATTCGATTTGCCTCGCAGCCAAATTGAGGCCTGCCCATCTCAATACCCGCCTCCCTGTGAAAAAATTCAAAAACAAACAATCCACCAGGCTTTAATGCAGTCTTGATTTTATTTGTGATTCCATCAACATGGAGGCAACCTCCGTAAAGCCAGGTAATCAGATCCCATTGGCTTTTACCGTATTCAAATGTTTCAAAATTTTGAATTTCCGTACTGAGTTGAAGCTTTTCTTCCCTGGCCTGCTTTTCTGCATAGGCAACGGCTTTATCGGCCAGGTCAATCCCAGTAACCTCCCAGCCATTACGTGCGAGGAACAGGGCGTTTCTACCCTGACCCATCGCTACACATAATGCCTTACCCGGTTTTAAAGCCTCGGTAGTCTGCGTCAATAAATTATTGGCTTCCTTGTTAAATGTATAGGAAGTATCATCTACCAGGCTCCTATTCCATCTTTCGCGGATGAGCTCGTTCCGCTCTTCGATTGATAAAGTTGTCTGTGCTTCAAGATTGATTCCGAGAAAGCAAATCAGCAGCAGTGTAATCCTAATTTTGTATTTCATGATTATTCTTCTTTGCAGGACTTGTTTAAATAGGGGGGCTTTAATAACTTAACGAAAATGTAAACATTATTGTCGGATCTTCAATATCCGATTTTTATCTGTGGCCGAATTATCAATAATCTAAGAATTTTGAACCGTATATCAAAAGCTTTGACCTTGTATTGTAATTAAAAGGGAGATGGTTCGACCTAAAACTCAACGTAAACTAAACAATAATTCAGATGTCAAAACAATTAGAGAAACTCACGGAGAAACACTGCTCTAATCCCCCCGCAGAATATCAAGATTTAAAGGTATTATTTTTGAATTGCACGCTCAACAGAACCCCTGTTTTGTCTCATACGGAGGGTTTGATTCAAGTGGCGCAACGCATATTTGAGGCTAATGGTGTAAGTACCAAAGTCATCAGACCTGTGGACTACGTAATACCGGCCGGTCTCGGTCTCGACATGTCCAAAACCCCGGAGTGGGACAAGGACGACTGGCCTTTGATACAAAAAGAGATAGATGCCTCCGATATATTAGTTATCTGTACTTCTGTATGGCTTGGCGAAAAATCCTCGGTTTGTAACCGAACCCTGGAGCGCATGTATGGCTATACTCATCAATTCAACTCCAAAGGGCAGTACAGGGACTACGGCAAAGTTGGGGCCACTCTGATTACAGGAAACGAAGACGGAGTGAAACACTGTGCCATGAATATTCTCTTTTCGCTTTCTCACATTGGTTATACAGTTCCTCCTCAGGCCGATGCAGGTTGGATGGGAGAAGCAGGCCCCGGCCCCTCGTACCGTGATGAGGGATCGGGAGGTCCGGAAAATGACTTTACCAACAGGAATACTACCTTCCTCGTATGGAATTGTCTGCATTTAGCCAGAATGCTGAAAGACAACGGAGGTGTTCCAGCCTATGGTAATTTGCCAGACGAATGGGAGGCAGGTTGCAAAACAGGTTTTGACAGCCCGGAGCACAAAAGATAAATATTAATTGAAAGGCTTGTTTCAATACAGTGCCACGCAATTCCTTTATAACTCAAAACCTGACTACAGGGAACAAAGCAATATTTAGGTAATTAATCGAACAATAGGTATTATAATGATTTAGGGGATCTAGCCCTTAAAAGCGCGGATAGCTTCATTAAAAAACCGTTGAACATTTCCTTGATTTCTTCCCTTGCTTGGCAAAATTCCTCCTGTAAAGCCATCAGAATGCCATTTGCCCTGGGATAAAGAATCAAATTCAGTTGGACTAATGGCTGCATGGCCTTCATATCCACTAATGTAGAAATAGTAGTCGTTTACCAGCGCATCCGGAATTGCCAGGCCCATACCAATGGAAACTGATTCCTTTTCAGGGAGTTTCGCGAAGGCACCTGTATCGAGATGATGTGGCCAGATACGGATCTCAGAATGCATATTATTCTGATTTAAAACTTCACCTAATACCTGCGTGGCCAGGGTTCTCAATTTCCTTTCGAGTTCCAGTTTTTCTGGATCCAAAGCGTATTTGTAGTCGTTCGAAATCTCATAAGGTAAGGAGTAGGGGAATTGATAGCTGTAAGGATTCGAGAATCTGCTGTTTTTAGTAATTGAATGTATCCAATCTAAGACCTCCCCATGAGAGAGATGCTCCAATACTAATTTTGACGGATCTGCAGCTGAATTCCATACCAGCGCAAATTCATTTAGGTCGAAGGCCAGGAAATCTCCATCTTCATTCAATACTCGTGTTAGCATTTGTTTTTCCTCCGTTGAAAAGCCCAAATTTGTATGGCTGTCGTCCTCTTTTTGCGGAAGAAAAGAGATCCCCGCTGCAGCCAGGTACTGCGCGGCAAAGTGTATTGATTCTATGCCCGGATTTTTCAAGAGAATGCAAGTTCACCGTTGGCCTCTTTCTCTTTCAGCTGCTTGACCATTTCGAGCGCGTCGGGTACAACATCGCTGCAAAGCACAATGAGAGATCCTTTTTCGGCATGGTTGACCGCATAGGTAATTGCCTCTTTTTCTGAAGGAATGATCGTGGTTTTCTTCTTGGGATCACGTTGCTTAATGCCCTGATCGAGCATATTAATCAAATCTTCCTCAGATTTACCCCTCAGGTTCTTGTCTTGCCTTATAATAATTTCATCAAACATATCTGCCGCTATGCTGCCCATCTCATTATTATCTTCGTCCCTTCGGTCACCAATACCGGCAATTATGCCAACTTTTACAGTGGCTTCCAAATTGTCGGTAAATTTTTGCAAAGCGCGCATACCGGCTGGATTATGCGCATAATCCAGAAGGATATTAAAATTATTAAACTTGAAAAGGTTGAGTCGGCCCGGCGTACTGGAAGCTGATGGTATGAAGGTTTCCAGGGCTGCCTTGGTATCCTCTATACTCATACCTTTTATATGGGCGGCAATTATGGTGGGTAATACATTCTGTATCATAAATGTGGCTTTACCACCATATGTAAGCGGAATGTTTTCAACCCTCATTACCCTCATCTTCCAGGCTCCCTTACACAAGGTAACAAAGCCGTTTTCAAATACGGCCGTAATGCCTCCTTTTCGTTGCAGGGCTTGAATCCGCGGGTTATTTTCATCCATGGAGAACAGTGCAACATTACAATCGAGATTTCTTCGCATTTCATACACCAGATCATCGTCGGCGTTGAGTATGGCGTAACCGTCGGGTAAAACTGTTTCGGGAACCACTGCTTTAACTTTGGCTAATTGCTCAATAGTATGAATACCTTTCAGGCCGAGGTGATCTGCGGCAATATTGGTAACAATGGCGACATCGCAATTTTTAAACCCGAGTCCAGCTCTCAATAAGCCGCCACGTGCGCACTCCAACACGGCAAAATTTACAGTTGGATCTTTTAATACGAATTCTGCGCTGGCAGGTCCGGTGCAATCGCCCTTCATCAGCATTCTATTCTGAATATAAACACCATCACTGGTTGTATACCCAACTTTGCGACCTTTCATTTTGGCCATATGGGCCATTAATCTGCTCGTCGTGGTCTTGCCATTGGTGCCTGTAATGGCCACAATCGGGATTCGGCCTGTATTTCCCTGCTCTGGAAATAGTTTATCCACTACAGGTGCGGCAACATTCCTCGGTAGTCCTGTTGTAGGAGCCAGATGCATTCTGAATCCGGGTCCTGCGTTGACTTCCAGTACTGCGCCTCCGGTTTCGGATAGGGGCTGAGTAATATCGGTGGTCATCACATCGATCCCACAAATATCGAGATCTATGATTTTTGAGATACGTTCTGCCATATCAATATTGGCCGGATGGACTATGTCCGTAACATCCTCGGCAGTTCCGCCGGTGCTCAGATTCGCTGTGTCCTTTAGGATGAGTTGCTCGTTTTCTGGCAATACTGAATCAACGGAATACCCCGCATCTGCAATTATATTCTTTGTGAGTTCATTAATGGTGATTGCGGTAAGCACCTTTTCATGTCCATAACCTCGTCGTGGATCCTTATTTACCTCGTCTACCAATTCCTGAATTGTAGATTTACCATCGCCAACTACATGGGCCGGAGTACGTTTGGCAGCGGCTACAAACTTGTTATTGATGACCAGTAAGCGATAGTCCTCGCCGGTTATATACTTTTCAACAATAACTCTTCGCGATACTTCTTTTGCTATTTTAAACGCTTCTAATGCTTCTTCATAATTATTTATGTCTACGGTAATTCCCCTGCCGTGATTTCCATCAATGGGCTTAACAACCAAAGGGAAACCCACATAACGGCAAGCTTCTTTTACACTGCTTTCCCTACTTATAATGTCTCCTCTTGGCACTTCCACCTCTGCGCGCTCCAGAAGGTATTTAGTGTCTTCCTTATCACACGCCAATTCTACCCCAATACTGCTGGTTTCGCTGGTTACAGTGGCCTGTATTCTCTTCTGGTTTGCTCCATAACCCAACTGGCATAGTGAATATTTGTTTAGTCGGATCCATGGAATTCCCCGACTTTGAGCTTCTTCCACAATAGAACCTGTACTTGGTCCCAGTCGTTCTGCTTCTCGCAATTCACGCATTTCTTGGATATCCTCCGTCATGTCGTATTCCCTGCCATCAATAAGTGCTTCACAAATGCTGACAGCAGTTTTGGCGGCATATCTACCTACACTCTCCTCAATATATGAGAAAACCACATTGTATACGCCTTTTTCACCATATCCCCGGGTTCTACCAAATCCGGTATCCATACCCGCCAGTGTTTGAATCTCAAGGGCTATATGTTCTATAATATGTCCCATCCAGGTACCTTCGTCTACACGCATAAAGAATCCACCTTCACATCCTTTGGAGCAGCGGTGGGAAAGCATGCCGGGAAACATAAGCCGTATTCTTTCCCCAAACCCATCAATCTTATTGGATGGTATTTCTTCCATTTCTTCGAGGTCCAGAACCATTACAATAAGTCTATGACGTCGGATAGACCAGTAATTAGGTCCTCTCATGGCATTAATTTCGCGTATTTTCATCTCCTTTGATTTTAGGTGAACTAAGCCTTGAATTTTCAATTGCATACCGGGAAAAGATTCCCGGATATCCTAATTTTCGGGACTTGGCGTAGATTAGGGCTTTACTAGTAATTCTGGTTGAATTTCATAAATATATGACAAATTTTATAACAATAACTGTATTTTTGCAGCTTATAAAACCAAGTCAATGGCAGCGAATGGCACTCTGATTCCAATTGGGGGAAATGAAGATAAGGGTATTGAGACCGGTGAACAGTATCACCTGGAGTTTATTCAGGAAAGTATTCTGTCCAGGGTAGTACGTGAAAGTGGAGGGAAGGATGCCAAAATTGTAGTGATCCCAACGGCTTCCAGTATACCGAATGAAGTTTCCAATAACTATATCCAGGCTTTTGAGAAGTTGGGCTGTGAAGATTTACATATAATAGATATCCGTGATCGGAAGCAATCAGAATCAGCCGACAATCTTCAAATTATTAGAAGGGCCCAGTGTGTAATGTTCTCGGGCGGAAACCAAAGCAAGATCACAAAAAATATTGGTGGTTCGAGTTTACACGATATCCTCTTGGATCGATATCGCAAAGATCAACTTGTTATTGCCGGGACCAGTGCCGGAGCCATGTGCATGTCCAAGGAGATGATTGCCGGGGGTAGCAGCCGTGAGGCATTTGTTAAGGGTGCTGTTAAAATGGATGACGGCCTCGGTTTTATTCCAAAGCTCACTATCGATTCGCACTTTATCAGAAGAGGCCGTTTTGGCAGGTTGGCCGAAGCTGTAGCTAAATTTCCTACCATGATTGGGATCGGTCTCGCAGAAGACACCGGGCTGGTCATAAAAAAAGGGAAGATCTTTGAGGTAATTGGCTCGGGAATGGTGATACTTTTCGACCCGAGGAAGCTGAAACACAACAATCAGCAAGTGTTGGAAGAGGGAACACCCATGTCGCTTACCAATTTAAAAACCCATGTCCTGGCTAATGGCGACCGATTTAATATCAAAAAAGGTAAAGTAAGGGTTTTACCTTTGGATGCTCCTTTCCTTACATCCTAGTCTTTGTAGATAGAAATCTGATAAAATCCTTTGGAATCTTTAGCTGCACGGTACATACCCTCTGTATTGAAAGGCATGGCAATATTTCCCATGGCATCAACAGCAATAAGTCCACCGTCACCACCAATTTCAATCATGCGTTCGTGTACCACTTTGCTGGCGGCATCAGCAAGTGACAAATTGGTATGTTCCATAATACTTGCGAGGTCGTATGCAATTACACCCCTAATAAAATACTCTCCACTGCCGGTGCAGGATACCGCACAGGTCTTGTTATTGGCATAATTTCCACTGCCAATAAGCGGACTATCCCCAATCCGTCCGTAGCGTTTATTCGTCATACCCCCGGTTGAGGTTGCTGCTGCAACATTCCCCTCCATATCACAAGCTACAGCACCAACAGTCCCGAATTTTGAATCCTTTTTTACAGAATGATCCAGTTGAAAGTGAGATGTGTCTTTTATCTCCTGCCACTGCTGGTATCGTAGTTCATCGAAAAAATAGTCCTCATTTTTAAAAGTAATGCCCGCTTTTTTAGCAAACTGCATTGCTCCCTCTCCAGCCAAAAATACATGCTCACTTTTTTCCATTACCTCCCTGGCGAGAGAAACAGGGTTCTTTACTCCGTTGATCAGGGCAACAGCACCTGCCTCTAAGGTCTTGCCCTCCATGATTGCTGCATCCATTTCATGTTTTCCCTCCGCGGTAAATACACTGCCTTTACCAGCGTTAAAGAGCGGTGAATCTTCCAGAATCTTAACGGAGATTTCCACTGCCTCAACAGCAGATTGACCGGCAATCAAAGCGTTGTAACCTGCTTCCAATGACTCCTGAAGGGCTTTTTTATAAGCTGCTTCCTTTTCGGAAGTCATCATGCCTTTCATGAGGGTGCCGGCTCCTCCGTGTATTGCAATTGTTACTAATTTATCTGGTTTGGGCATTCTATATTTTTATTTTCTTTTTATTCTGGACAGCTTCTATGATGATTTTGGCATGTATTCTTGAGTTTTCTATAAACCACTTGTGCGTTTCCATACCACCGCAAATTACACCGGCCAGGTAAAGCCCCTCCACATTTGTTTCCATGGTCTCGTCGTCGTAGGTGGGAATCCTTTTCTCATCTGGCGATAGCACAATACCTAGGCGTTCAAGGAATTCGAAATTGGGCATATAGCCCGTAAGCGCCAGCACGAAATCATTTTCAAGGGTTAAGGAACCCTCAGGTGTCTCCACCCTAATCTCTTGTTCACGGATCTCCGTGACATTTGAGTTAAAATAGGCCTTAATACTGCTTTCTTCAATTCGGTTGATGATATCCGGCCTGACCCAATATTTGACGCGTCGCCCGATTTCCGGTTCACGGATTATCATCGTCACTTCAGCACCTTTGCGCCAACATTCGAGCGCGGCATCCACAGCAGAATTACTGGCTCCTACGACAGCCAGTTTCTGACTGGCGTAGTAATGCGGGTCCTTGTAATAGTGTGAAACTTTAGGCAGGTCCTCACCTGGGACATTCAATAAATTTGGCAAATCGTAAAAACCGGTAGCTACAATGACATTTGAACCAGTGTATTCATTTTTATCCGTTTGAATATGGAAATGATCATTATGCTTGCTTATTTCCTCAACTTTTTCAAATAGCTTGATTTCAAGCTTGTTGGAAGTCACAATTCTTCTGTAATACTCAAGGGATTCATTTCGCTTTGGCTTGGCTTCTTTACTGATAAACGGGATATCATCTATTTCCAGTCGCTCCGAAGAAGAAAAGAACTGCATGTTTATTGGGTAGTTGAAGAGTGAATTAACTATTGTGCCTTTTTCGATGATCAAATAGCTCAATCCATTTTTCTTAGCCTCCAACCCACAAGCAATACCGATAGGTCCTCCTCCGACAATTATAATATCAAGTGCTTCCATTTCCTTATAAATCCGTAAAAGTACAACAGAAAATATATCTGGAAAACAGAACTTAAGACAGGATCTGCGTATTTGCAGGAAATTATATGATCTGTATTTATGGCTAAGAGGAATATGATTTATATCATACTTTTTCTGTCTGAGGAAACGGAACTTTAATTCGGATTAATTTATAAACTCAATGTTATGAATGTGCAGATTGAAGTTCCCGTCGCCACTATCATGACCAAGGACCTTATCACAGTTCGTGTTAAAGATGGTCTTGCCAAAGCTGAGCATTTGTTAAAAAAATACAAGATCAGACATATACCGGTTGTTGAAGGCAAAAAGATTGTGGGGATGCTGAGTATCAATGATATTTTAAGAATCAGTTTTGCAGATGGTGCGTTTAGAGAAGAAGAAGACGTATCCTCTTCTATCTATGAAATGTTTACGATTCGCAATTTAATGCGGAGTAAATTAGAAACTGTGGCGTCTAAGAACACCATTAAAGAAGTCGCGGAAAAATTTGTAGAAAGTGAATATCACTCATTACCGGTTGTTGATGATGATGTTTTGGTTGGTGTGGTCACCACAACAGACCTGATCAATTACCTGTTAAAAGATCACTAGACAAGACTTACCGCAGCCAAATCAGCAATGGTCTTCTCAGGGTTTTCTGATTTGAAAACGAAACTGCCGGCTACGAGAATATCGGCGCCTGCGTCTACAAGCATTGGAGCATTTTGAGCATTTACACCGCCATCTATCTCTATCAGGGCCCCGGCTTCCTTCTTGCGAATTAGTTTTCTCAACCTGCGAACTTTGCCATAAGTATTTTCAATAAAGGACTGCCCGCCATAACCCGGATTTACACGCATCACACATACAAGATCTATATCTGTTATGATATCACCTAATACACTTACGGGGGTATGTGGATTTAAAGCCACGCCTGCCTTCATCCCTTCATTTTTAATTGCCTGAACCGTTCGATGCAGGTGCGTACAGGCCTCAAAGTGCACGGTCAATACTTGTGCTCCTAGTTGAGCAAAAGTCTTGATATAGCGATCCGGATCTACAATCATCAGGTGCACATACAAGGGTTTGGTCGCATGTTCTGATATTACTTTTAGCACGGGCATTCCAAATGATATATTAGGGACAAATACGCCATCCATAATATCAATGTGGTGCCAATCAGCGTCACTTCGGTTAACTAACTCAACATCTCGTTGAAGATTTCCGAAATCAGCGGCAAGAAGTGAGGGTGCAATCTTTATTTTGCCCATTGTACTACTCAAAAATTGTTTTTGTAAATGTAAGCAATTGAAGGGATTCGCGCTTAGGCTGTTCATGCATTTCCTATCTTTGATAATAGCCAATTAAAATCCACCACATGAAAAGACGCAAATTTATCGGACAGGCCGCCGCCTTGGGAGCCACAACAGCAGTAATGGGTTGTACACAAGGCCAGAAGAAAGAAGCAATGGAGGAAGATGCTCCGGGAAATAATATTAAACACAACCCGATCGGTGTTTCTACCTATTCCTTCTGGCAATTTAACGGGCCCAAGGAAGACAGTCCTATAGAAGAATGTATTGATAAGGCCGCTGCCATGGGATTTGACGGTATTGAATTATTATTAGTGCAAATGAGTTCGGAGGAGAACAACTACCTTCAAAACTTAAAAAAACGAGCCTTCCATGCAGGATTGGATATAATGGGCTTTTCAACACACCAGGGATTTGTAAGTCCGGATGTGGAAAAGAGGGAAGAAAATATTCAGAAAACCATTCATCAGATCGAATTGGCCTATGCATTGGGTATTCCTACGATGCGAATCAATACAGGACGTTGGGGGACTTCGGCTAATTTTGATGAGCTTATGGCCAATAAAGGCATTGAACCGGCCCTTGAAGGTTACGATGATGAAGATGGTTTTAAATGGGTGATCGATGCCATCGAAAAATGTCTCCCAGTAGCTGAGCGCTGTGGGGTAGTTCTGGGTCTTGAAAATCACTGGGGTTTGGGCAGAACAGCAGCAGGGGTAAAGCGGATCGTAGATGATATCGACAACCCCTGGCTTAAGGTTACACTGGATACAGGGAATTTTTTGGAAGACAGAGAAGCGCAGTTAAAGATGTTGGCCCCCGATGCATTTCTGGTACAGGCAAAGACCTATTTCGGTGGAGGTAAATGGTATACGCTGGATATCGATTATCCCAAAATCGGGCAAATGATGCGTAATGTGAACTATCGCGGTTATATATCACTGGAATTTGAGGGGAATGAATCGCCCGATACCGCAATTCCAAAGAGCCTGGAACTCCTTAGAAATGCTTTCTACTATGAAATATAAGCTTCAAAAATATTGAGTTTAACAACGGGCTTTACCTAAATTGAAAAACTCCGGTAATCAGCCGGAGTTTATTCATCAATCAAAAAACGAACAGTCATGATTAACTGTTACTAAGGTAGTACAATGTACAATTTTTATACCAGATTTCCAATTTAAGGTATATTTAACGTACTTGTAATCCTGGAATTTATCCAAGGTAAGTTTTAAGAATTTTGCTTCGCGATGTGTGCTTTAATCTTCGGATCGCTTTTTCTTTAATCTGACGCACACGTTCTCTGGTCAGGTCAAAAGTTTCACCAATTTCCTCCAGGGTCATTGAATGCTGACCAGCCAGACCAAAATACAGCCGAATGACATCTGCCTCCCTTGGAGTTAGTGTTTCCAAAGCCCTTTCGATCTCTGTTCTCAATGATTCGTGGAGAAGCTCTTTATCCGGATTCGGAGATTCACCGCTGCGAAGTACATCGTAAAGATTGGAATCTTCTCCATCAATAAGAGGTGCATCCATCGATACATGCCGCCCCGAATTTTTTAAGGACTGTTTTACATCTTCAACAGTCATATCCAGTTCTTTGGCGATTTCTTCTGCTGAAGGTATACGTTCATGTGCTTGCTCCAGAAATGCAAAAGTCTTGTTGATCTTGTTGATAGAACCGATCTTGTTAAGAGGCAATCTTACAATACGCGATTGTTCTGCCAATGCCTGTAAAATTGATTGGCGGATCCACCATACCGCATAGGAGATAAATTTAAAGCCCCTGGTTTCATCAAATCGCTGTGCTGCTTTAATCAGACCCAGGTTGCCTTCATTAATCAGATCCGGGAGTGTGAGTCCCTGGTTTTGATATTGTTTTGCTACAGATACTACAAAACGCAAATTGGCCTTGGTCAATTTCTCAAGGGCCGCCTGATCGCCGGTTTTGATACGTTGGGCCAATTCTACTTCCTCATCCGCGGTAATAAGATCTACTTTTCCTATCTCCTGCAAATACTTGTCCAGGGAAGCGGTTTCCCTGTTAGTTACCTGTTTTGTAATCTTTAACTGTCTCATCTAATCTATGCTTTCGGGGTTTAGCTTGTCCAATGGGACTGCATATACTTATACGTAAAAAATGGACAAATGTTACAAATAGGTTATGAAATTTTGAGATTTATGTTAAAATTCAATAAAAAACCCCTAAAAATAGGGGTTTTAATAGTGAATTATGTTTAAAACAACTAATCTCTGCGCTGTTTCTGACGTTTCTTAAAGTCTCCGCCACGATCCCGATCTCGCCTTGGCGGTCTCTCCTTATAACCTTCGGGTTTTGGTTGTAACGCTTTTAACGACACTTTTTCCTTTCTGGTTCTCGGGTCAGTACCGAAGTACTTGACATCGATAAGATCACCCAGATTTACAGCATCGGTAACTTTGTCTGTGCGTTCCCAGGCCATTTCCGACACATGAAGTAAGACCTCATTTCCAGGTGCTTCAACATATTCGACCACGGCACCAAAATCCAGAATCTTGATCACTTTGACTTCATATATGCTTCCAACTTCAGGTTTGAAGGTAATACTGTCTATTTTAGCCAGTACCGCATCAATTCCGGTTTGGTCAGTTCCCAGTATCTCTACGAGTCCTTCTTCAGTAACGGGATCCTCATTGATCACAATAGTGGTCTTGGTCTCTTTCTGAAGCTCTTGAATTACCTTTCCTCCCGGTCCGATAAGTGCACCTATATATTCGCCCGGAATAGTTGTGGTAACCATTTTTGGAGCATGAGGTTTCACGTCCTCTCTGGGAGAATCGATGGATTCCACCAATTTTTCCAGTATGTGCAGCCTGCCTTCTTTGGCCTGATTAAGTGCTTTCACCAGAATTTCATAGGACAATCCCTTTACCTTAATATCCATCTGACAGGCAGTAATGCCTTCGGCAGTGCCGGTAACTTTGAAGTCCATATCACCCAGGTGATCTTCATCACCCAGAATATCGGAGAGAACAGCATATTTGCCGGAATCAGCATCACTGATAAGGCCCATCGCAATCCCTGAAACTGGTTTCTTTAACTGAATGCCTGCATCCATCAGTGCCATTGTTCCTGAGCAAACCGTCGCCATAGACGAAGAACCATTACTTTCCAATACTTCAGAAACAATTCTTACAGTATATGGGCAGTCTTCAGGAATCATTCCTTTTAATGCACGCTGGGCCAAATTACCGTGGCCTATTTCACGTCGTGAAGTACCGCGGATTGGTCTGGCTTCTCCAGTGGAAAAGGGAGGGAAATTGTAGTGAAGATAGAAAGTTTCTTCTCCTTCATACGAAGGCATGTCTATTTGATTAGCCTCTCTTGAGGTGCCCAGGGTTACAGTGGCCAGGGCCTGAGTTTCTCCTCTGGTAAAGATGGAAGAACCATGAGTTGAAGGTAAATAGTCTACCTCGCACCATATCGGACGTATCTCATCTGTTTTTCTACCGTCTAAACGAAGCCCATCATTAAGGGTAAGGTCTCTAACAGCAGCCTTTTCTGCCTTGTAGTAATATTTGGATATTAAGTCGCCGATCTCTTCCAGTTCTTCTTCTGAATACCCAGCTTTGATTTCATCTTTAAGCTCGGTAAAAGAAGCACTGCGTTCGTGTTTTGCAGAACCTGCTTTGGCTATCGAATATACTTTGTCATAGGCAAGATCATGGATCTTCTTAGCAAGTTCCTCGTCTTCCGCTTCTGTTTCGTATTCGCGCACTTCTTTCCTTCCGAAGGCTTCCGCCAGTTTCATCTGCGCGGCAACTTGTACTTTAACGGCCTCATGGCCAAATTTGATGGCTTCAACCATCTCCTCTTCGGAAATCTCGCCCATTTCACCTTCTACCATCATAACAGAATCTGCCGAGGCTCCGATGACCATATCGATATCGGATTCAAGTAACTGAGCTCTGGTCGGGTTGATGACAAATGCGCCGTCTACACGACCAACTCGTACCTCAGAAATAGCACATTCGAAGGGAAAGTCAGATAATTGTATAGCTGCCGATGCGGCAAGACCGGCCATGGCATCTGGCATAACGTCCTCGTCATGAGACATCAACTGGATCATCACCTGTGTTTCGAAATGATAGTCCTTTGGGAATAGAGGCCGAAGCACTCTATCAACTAATCGCATAGTGAGTATTTCACCATCGCTGGGCCTTGCTTCCCTTTTAAAAAATCCACCGGGATAGCGGCCTGATGCAGCAAATTTTTCACGGTAGTCTACCGTAAGCGGAAGAAAGTCCACAGGGGATGGTTTGTAGTTTGAAACTACAGTACACAGCAACATACATTTGCCAGATTGTACTACAACCGAACCGTGGGCCTGCTTGGCCAATTTGCCGGTTTCGATAGAGATTTCTCTACCGTCTCCGAGGTCAATGACCTCTTTAAATATTTTTGGAATCATATAAATTAATTAAGATTCGCTCGTGGCGAACCAGTTAAACAATGGTCTGCCGCCTTTACTGACGGCTGCTGTTGTGTTGTTGAGAGTTGTTGACCAATGAAAAACCGCGTGTAAGCTTTTTGTGGTGGTCCTGTAATTACAAGACCAGAAATATTATAAAAAAGGGGAAGTACAACTTCCCCTGACGTCTTATTTTCTAATGTTGAGTTCTTTGATCAGTTCGCGGTATCTCTCAATATCTTTTTTCTTTAAATAATCGAGAAGACTTCTTCGCTTACCAACCAGGCGAACCAAAGAACGTTCTGTATTGTAATCTTTTAAGTTATTTTTCAGGTGTCCGGTTAAGTGGTTGATGCGATGGGTGAACAACGCGATCTGGCCCTCTGTTGAACCGGTATTTCCTTCAGATCCGCCATATTTTTTAAAGATGTCGGATTTTACTTTGCTCGTTAAATACATGCCAATATTATTGTTAATGATTTTTATGTATCCGATTGATTTTCAATCAGGGCGCAAAGATAGGAATATTTTTAAAAATAACTGTTCGATATATTTTTTTTGAGAGCGATTAAACCTTTCGGCAGAATTTAAGTCCTAAAGCAATAATGTTAAAAAATTGTTATTATGAAAAGTCTTAAAAAAATGAACTTCGCAGGAATAATGCTCCTGGCATTTCTATTTGTAATCTCTTGCGACAAAAATGAATCAACGGATCCTGTCGACGATCAGTTCGCACAGGACGAAACTTTTGAAACAGCCGACTTGCAGGCTAGTGATGAATCTGAAATGATTTCAGAAGAAATTTTGAGCATAGGTGAAGACGTCTACGCTGCCGATGAAATCCTAAGTACGTCCAAAGGATCCTATCATTCTGATTTTCTGCCGGATTGTGTAACGATTACTACCGTGATTACAAGCACTACAAAGGAAAAGACAATTGATTTTGGCGATGGCTGTGAGCTTCCCAATGGGAATGTATTAAGCGGGATCATTTATTTGAGCTACGCTAAGGATATGGAGCTTGCAGAGAAAACTCTGAGCATGTCTTTAGAGAATTTTACTTTTAACGGTGTTTCTGTTGAAGGAGGAGCCTCTGTTGTACGGATGAGGTCTAACGAGAATGGTAATCCCCAAGCCGATGCGACTGCCGAGTTTAGTGCTGAGTGGCCCGATGGAAGTAATGCCAGTTTTACAGCTAACCGTACCAGAGAATGGGTTGAAGGATACGGAACCGGATTCTGGGGAGACAATGTATTCCTTATTAGCGGGAAAGGAACTTTTGTGGGTCCTGCAGGTAATACTTTTGTAAAAGAGGTTATTGAGCCATTGCGCAGGGAATTGGCATGCAGGTTCCTGGTAAGTGGCGTTTTGGAAATTTCCAGAAATGAGCTAACAGCCAGTCTTGATTTTGGAGATGGCAGCTGTGATGCTGTAGGAATTCTCACTTATCCAAATGGAGAATCGGAGGAAATATTCCTGAGAAGATTTTTCAACTAATAATACTTTGAAATTAAAAGGCCCTATTTAAGGGCCTTTTTTTATTTTCTTATCGGATGGTTTTGTACCAGATCCAAATAGAGATTTATACTGTCCTTGAGATCTCGGCGGTGAGTAATAAAATCCAAAAATCCGTGATCCAACACAAACTCGGAAGTTTGAAAACCTTCCGGAAGGTCCTTACCGGTGGCTTCCTTAACAACTCTTGGTCCGGCAAAACCTATGAGTGCACCAGGTTCGGCAATATTAATATCTCCCAGCATGGCATATGAGGCTGTTGTACCTCCGGTAGTAGGGTCCGTACACAAAGATAAATAAGGGATCTTCGCTTCCGCCAATTGAGCCAGTTTGGCTGAGGTCTTTGCCAACTGCATTAAAGACAATGCTGCTTCCATCATACGAGCGCCACCAGATTTGGATATCATCAGGAATGGGATCTTTTTCTTTATTGAATAGTCAATTGCCCTCGCAATTTTCTCACCAACAACGCTTCCCATAGAACCACCTATAAAACTAAAATCCATGCAGGCAATAACCAGATCTTTACCCTTAGATTTGCCAACAGCTGACCTTAAGGCATCATTGAGTCCGGTTTTTTTCTTCGCGGCCGTCAATCGATCCGAATATTTTTTGGTATCGACAAATTTTAGCGGATCCTTGGAGGTGAGCTTAGTATCCAGTTCTTTGAACTGATTGTCGTCGAAGAGAATCTCGAAATATTCCGTACTTCCTATTCTTACATGGTAGTCGTCTTCAGGACTCACATAAAAATTCTGCGCCAATTCCTCAGATTCAACGATCTTACCGGTTGGAGATTTGTACCATAACCCACGCGGGGTATCTTTTTTTTCCTCCGTGGCTGTCTGTATGCCTTTTTCCGTTCTCTTAAACCAGGCTGTCATGTTCTAGGTTG
>JBPCUI010000213.1:0-9534 GCA_051011235.1 Flavobacteriaceae bacterium | reverse complement strand
CCAATACACTGCGTTTAAATTCGGGTAACTCATCCAGGAAAAGTACGCCGTTGTGCGATAATGAGATCTCCCCTGGCTGCGGATAGGTCCCCCCTCCTACTAAAGCTACATCTGATATCGTATGGTGAGGGCTCCTAAAAGGTCTGTGACAAATTAAACCTCCATTCTTTAATCTACCTACAACCGAGAGTATCTTGGTAGTTTCCAGTGCCTCCCTGATGGTCATAGGCGGGAGTATGGATGACAAACGTTTTGCCAGCATTGTTTTACCGGCACCGGGCGGACCAATCAGCAGGATGTTATGGCCTCCGGCCGCCGCTATCTCCATACAGCGTTTTACACTTTCCTGCCCCTTCACATCACTAAAATCGAATTCAGGGACAAGCAGCTCTTTAAAAAATTCCTGCCGGCTGTCTACCTCCATTGGCACAAGTGGTTTTTCGGCCTTGAAGTGATTGATTACCTCTGTAATATTCGACACACCATAAACATCCAGACCTTCTACCACAGCCGCTTCTTCTGCATTTACCTTCGGCAGTATAAATCCTTTAAAACCTTCTTCCTGGGCTTTTAAGGCAATGGGCAAGGCACCACGGATGGGTTGTAAACTGCCATCTAGTGAAAGTTCGCCCATTATTACAAAGTCTTCAAGGCCATCTGCCTCTAACTGCCCTGAGGCGGTAAGAATACCAAGAGTCAGTGTGAGATCGTAGGCAGACCCCTCTTTTCTGAGATCTGCCGGTGCCATATTAATAGTGATCTTTTTTCCAGGGATCTTAAAGCCGTTGTTGATAAGTGCCGCGGCTATCCTGTAGTTACTTTCCTTTATGGCATTATCGGGTAGACCTACCAGATGATAGCCTATGCCGCGATCTACATTTACCTCGACAGTAATAGTAGTTGCTTCGATCCCAAAGACAGCGCCTCCAAAGACTTTGGATAACATAATACACATTCTTAAACTGTATTAAAGATAATAAAGAATTAATAAATATAGAATATAATCTATTATATTGAGAACTTAATCTATACTAATTAAGCTGTGCGATGAAATTAGACACATGCTTTGTTTAGGTCAGTCCTATTAAAAAGTGGATTTTGGAATGATTTTAGAGAAGATGTGATTTTATCGGATTAATATCGAAGCGTTATAAGCAAGGATAAGCATTCAAAAAAATAAATAGTTAATTTTGATATCATGCATAAACTAAAGCTAATTATTACCCTGTCATTGATTTATACTTGCTTTACAACCGAGGCACAATCAATTAGGTATCAAATTAACGAAGAATACAAAGGGTGGCATCCCTGGGTAAAAGAGAATACTATTGTTGGCGAAAGGAATAGAAGGATAGAGGCCATAAAGATATTACCCTTTGATTTTCCTGCCGGTGCTTCAATTCAATACAGAGTTCGCGTAAAAACAGCTGGCTGGCAGCCTTGGGTTGAAGCCGGGGAAATTGCAGGCACAGAAGGTGAAGACCGCAGAATTGAGGCCATTGAAGTAAAGCTTACGAATTTTCCGGGTCAATCAGTTTGCTATTGGACCTGGACTGGATATAGGGAGGGCACTACTACAGATATTCCCAGAAAGTACGAGGCATGTGACGGTCAAATGGCCGGGACCATTACCCGAAAAAAGCCGATTGAACAACTGAGAATCTGGCTTACTCCATAATTATTCGACTTGAAAAGTGCGGATAATGGAAACCGGTTCGCCCAATACACTATAGCCTTTCAGTTCTATTTCGAAGATCCCCTTGATATCTGAGGTATAGAATTGAATACTTGTACTTTTATCAGAAAGAGTCAGTTTAGGGTTCCAATAGAGTTGATACCGAAAATCGGGCAGCCGGTCTGTAGCTCTTTCCCCTCCGTGATTTTCAAAAAAGTAAGCTCGTTTTGCCTCCGGGCGGAATAATTCGCGGTTAATCAAAAATTCCCTGTAAAACGATTCATAAAATTCGCCAGATTTGGTCTCCAGTGCCACTAAACCCTGGAAAACAGATGGCCCCATCAAATACCGGTCCTGGGAGATAAAAATTCTGCGGACTTCTTTCGAATTGTAATTGACAATATCTTTATGATCCTGAATAAGCAGGCCATCCATAAATACAATAGGTTTTAACAACCCGGCATCCAAATAACCATCAAAGGGCCTTACACCAAAAGTCGGATCATCATCACCGTTTTCGTCAATCCAGGCATTGTCAATGATCTCTACCATGGTTTCCCGCAAAGTATTAAACCTTGTATAATCATCCAGAAAGAACTCCTGTTGGTAATTCCTGTAAAATGGAATATCCTCCTTTGGCTTTACTACAGTGTCCGACTTGGCAATGGCATAGGCATTTTCGATCTGGTTATTTATACTTCGCTGCAGGATCCTGGATTCAAGCCTGTTATTCAAAGTAAATGAAGGGAACTCAAGAGATCCAAAGTCGGGTACCCGGTGTTCATCCAGATTTAGTATATATGCTTCACGGTTTTCATCGAAAATCTGAAAAATTGCGTTGGTCGAATTTACAGGCGTATCCAGATTAAAATAAAAACGTCCTTCTTTATCCGTATGTGCCAAATCCATGATATAAGGATCTCCCGGTAAGGACAATACCACTCTTTTGCCCGGAATCGCCGTTCCATTAGCTTCACTAACAACCCGACCACTAAACAATTCGCCCCGTATTTCAGGAATGACCTGCGATGTTGCAGATCCTGGAATCCGGGTATTACTCTTATCCATCCAGAATGACACTGCTGTTTCTCCTACTGAAGGGAACATGCTATCAACTTTTCTCACCGTCATGGAATAGCTGCCATTATTTGCAGAGGCCTTCAGCGCTCTTATATCTACCTGTACTGCAGATCGCTTAGCAAATGAAGCTCTATTGATCGCCACAGATATTAAATTCTCACCAGATATATTGCGCAGCATTTTCACAGGTATGGGGGTATCGGGAATCGGTCTGAGGCTATCTGCCGGGATACTGTCTTGTGGCTGCTTTTCCAATAATGATTCAGCTGTGGCCTTGTATGGATTAATTATTATGAGGTCGGACTCGAAGAACTGTTTCGCTGGCCTGCTGAGCATCCAACTGGTGTATCCAATAAGTTTATAGCTTCCCGTCTGGACTTCAGCCGGAATGGAGAAATCGCCCTGCCCTGTGCCGTTTACAAGCCTGATTTTTTGCCGGAACACCGGTTGAAGATTCTCATCGATCAGGCTTACATAAGCGATCTTACTTAGCTCGCTAAGCCCATTTGAATCTAAATTCAGGCAATACACCTTAAAATACAGTCTCTCCCCGGCAAATAATAGTGTACTATTCTGATGAAGATATACGCCTTCCTGTGGTATACTTTTGTATACCTCCATGTCGCCGGCCCTTGTCTGGCCCAGGATACGATCAGGATGCATAGCCATCAAAAAAACCCAGGCTAAAACTATATACAAATATCTTCCAAGCATTTACTAAAATTTATTATTCTGTCCAAAATTCCGGAACCTCAACATCTCCGATTTCTGTGCAATCACCACATACACGCGGCACTACCCGGTAGGGTCCTTCGTTCGGTGTTGGAGGATTGTCCTCCACATAACGCACGAGGTTGGCCTCAACCACCACTAATAAAACACAACCACTCATATTTGCCAATAACGGAGCTGAATCATTACAGGCATCTATATAAGGTGGTAAAGGTTCGCCAGGGTAAAAATCCTCATAATTAAAAAATATCCGTTTTTCATCTACGCTAGCAACTTCGAAATATCCCAATACCTTTTCCTCTTCATTAATATCAGAAGAAACATTTCCATTTAAAAAACCCGGCTGAGTACTCGAGAATAAACTTTCGGAACCCGAAAACTCGTTTAAAGTTTCATAAAAAGTGAAACTCGCATCAGATTGTACCAGTTGTTTTACCAAAATAGAATACCGATGCGATATAATATAATTATCCCTGTTTATGAATCGTACCAGGAATCTGCTTACTCTATCCTCATCTAAATTATTGGTCTGTATTTGGATAATATCGGTAGAAGTATCAGTTCTGTAGCAAGTCTGTTGCTCAGTTGGCCTGGGTACTTTTTTCAAATCACAGGGAATTGCGTCCAAAGCATCATCTTCTACCAGATCGATGGGGGTCCAATTTGGGGCAATGATCCTAAAAGTCTCTTCATAGGTATATCGGTAGTTACCGGCATTTCCGTTGGGATCAAAACTATCTGCATAAATAGCTATGCCATCCACCCCATCATCGTTGACTATGCGTTCGGCATAAATACTGTCCAGACTGGTACTGGAGGGTAAATCTGTACTCGATGAACTGTATGTACGTCCGTCGGATGTGGTTATATTAAGCGTATAGCTTCTTCCTGCTTCTGCACTAAATTCAATTGCCGAACGATATATCCCGGGAGCTATTTCAACAAATGTGAATCTATTGCCCTGATTATCCGAAACCTCAACGGAGGCATTTTGCTCTGCATCCGGACCGTCATCTTCAAATGCATAAGTTCTGCTCAGGTAGACCTCATGTGTTTTCAGTTCGTCCGTAATTGTAGCCTCAACCACCAATGCACTTTCGAAGGTCACCGTTTCCGGCTCAAATTCTTCTACACAAGTAAGGCAAAGTAAGCCGCCTAAAGTGAAGATGCCGTATGTTAGTAGTGCCTTTAATTTCATTTAAAATAATTTAGAACTTGAAATTGTAGGTTAATGTTGGAATCGGTATTGCGAAAATAGAGCTTTGATAAGCTTTTAGTTCCCCGTTTTCAGTCACAAAAAATACCGAAAAAGGGTTATTCCTTCCAAGGACATTATAGATCGAAAAATTCCAGAAACTATGGGCGAACTTTTTAATTTTATGATTCCCCTCCATATTAAAACTGATATCCAGTCGATAGTAATCCGGTATCCTAAAAGCATTCCTGTCACTGTAAAAGACGAATTGGGAATTGTTAAAATCGAAATTTCCAATGGGATAGGTTACCGGCCTACCGGTTTGGTATACGAAGTTTGCCGATGCACTAAATCGTTTTGTGAATTTGTAATTGGCCACCACGCTAACATCGTGAGGTTTATCAAAATTTGAAGGGAAATATTCGCCATTATTGATGCGTTCCTCTGGAAACTCACTGTCTAACCTTATAAACGATCTCGAATACGTATATCCCAACCAACCATTTAACTTACCGGCGTTTTTCTTAAGCAGAAACTCAATTCCGTATGCGCGGCCGTCGCCTTGTATGACTTCTGTTTCCAGGGCCTCATTTAGTAGCAACTGGGCTCCCACTTTATAGTCGAGGATATTTTTAGAACGTTTGAAATAGCTTTCCAAACTTAATTCATAATCATTTCCATCGAAGTTCTTATACAATCCTAAAGATACCTGATAAGCCTCCTGAGGCTTGATGTTCAGGTCCGATAGTTTCCAGGTATCTGTTGGCGAAGCTGTTGTATTGTTGGTGAGAAGGTGAATATACTGGTATGTATTGTTAAAACTGGCTTTTACGGAAAAGTCGTCCATTAAGAAGTACCTGGCAGAAAACCTTGCTTCGGGACCTCCATATGTTTCTATGACCTCATTATTACCAAATTCACGAACTTCTATCAAGGTCCCGGCATTGCGCGGCACGTTTGGCTGATATACCCGCTGCTCTGCTTCACCCAGGGCTGCATAAAAAGAATATCTGAGTCCTGCATCGATCAGAAATTTATCGCTCACCTTAAAACTGTCAGAAAGAAAAATACCGGCTTCCAGGCCCTGCTCATCGGGGATTTGCAGGGGAGTTACAATTGATGCATCATCTAAAGGAACAACAGAGCCGGGTTCAACACTGTAATATTTACCCGAAATACCATAATCAAAGGTATGCGCCTCGCTGAACAAGTTTTTAAACTTAAGCTTCAGCTCGGTTTCGTTGATCTTATAATTGAGATCAAAATTGCCGTTGGTTTCTCCATTAAACTCAATATTGAATTGGTATTCGCTATTTGCCAGAGAGATAACCGACGTATTTTTCTCATTAAATCTATGATCCCATTCCAGAGATATGAGCCGGTTACTGTACCGGTAAAGTGAATCGGATGTTATGCTAAAAGCATCTTTGCTGTAATAGCCTGTTGCCTTGAGTTCGTTATTTTCATTGAGGACATGGTTGTATTTACCAATTACGTCATAAAAGGAGGCCTCGCTATTGTTTAATTCCGGCTCATCTAATGCATTGAGAATCCAATCGGAATATGTAGCCCGTCCGCCTACCAGCAGACCGGATTTACCCTTAACAACCGGTACTTCCAGCATCACATTGCCAGTTACCGGACCGATGGAAACCTCACCCGAGAATTTCTCTGTAGTGGCATCTTTGGTATTGATGTCAAACACAGATGAAAGCCGCCCGCCGAACTCGGCTGGGATGCCCCCTTTATAAATACTGACATCGCCGGTGGTAAATGGATTCAAGGCAGAAAAGATGCCAAAAAAGTGGGTGGGATTGTAGAGTACGCCTTTGTCTAACAAAAATAAATTTTGGTCACTGCGCCCTCCTCTCACGTTATAGCCCTGTGCTCCTTCTCCGGCCGTGGAGATTCCCGGAAGCGTTACAGCGGCCTTTAGAATGTCCCTTTCACCAAGTACCAAAGGAATATTCTTAATTTTTTCAACCTCGAGAACGGTGACTCCTGTCACTGCTGCGGCAACATTGCGATCGGTCTCGCCGCTAAGAACAACTTCATCTAATTGGGTAAAGCTCTCGACCAGATCGAAATTAAGGGATCCGTTATTGTAGATAATTACTCTTTTTCGAGTGGTGGCAATCCCCAGCGATCGCGCTTCAATTATATTGACTCCGGCCGGTAATTCCAGACTGTAGAATCCATTTGCATCTGTAGAGGTTCCCAGATTAGAACCCTGTACAATGATCGCCAATTCTGGAATTGGCTTAGCTGTTTCAGAGTTTATGGCCTGTCCGGATAATGTAAAACGTTGCCTTCTATTATTGCGTGTCTGTCTACCTATGCGGACCGTTTCAATTTCCTGCAGGGATTCTGCCCTTTCTTCCTTGACAAACAGCGGATTTACTTCGTCTTCGAGCGGACCGGTAATTTCCTCCTCAGACCTGCCAAAGTATTCTTCGGGAAGTTGATCAATTATAATATTATTGCGGGTTAGTACCACGGAACCATCTTCGACAAGGAAAAAATTAATCAAGGTATCTTTAAAAATATCCTCCAGGACCTCATCGAGGGGTAAATCGTTATAAGTGCCGCTCACTCTGGATCTTCCCAACCAATCTTCCACATAGTAGAATTTAATACCGGTAGTTTCTTCTATATTCTGGAGCACCTCCTCTAACGGGCTGTCCTCGAAGGAGACGGTAATGCGTTGTTCCTGGGCAAATACCGCCATGTTTGTAATAAGAAACAATATTAGTAGATATATCGATCTCATTCTAAAGTATTTATGGTGCTTGAGATCAATAAATCATCTAACCTGTTAAACAATGTTTTCATAAAGGTGTCGGTATCCTTGTCTCGAATTCTTCTGTTCTTTTTATAGAAGAGGTCGATCTCTTTTTTTAGCTCTGGAAATACTTCTATCAGATCCTTTTTAGATTTTAGTTCATAATATTCACCTCCCAGTTCGAGCACATATTTTTTTTGAAGGTCTTTGAATTCATGATAGAGAAAGCTTCTGTCTTTCTTTAGAAAGTTTCTCTTTTGATGCCCGCCTAAAAGCCTTTTATCTGAACCAGAAGACAAGAGTTCATAGAAGCCTTCCAGGCTCGCATTTATTGATGAGGTTTTTATATGGACGAATTCCGTGCCGTCTATTGTAAACGACGAGATTTTGTCTTTAAATAGAATAACTGCTCCCCCGCCTAAGCGGTCTAGTTGTTTTATGATCAGTTGATCTGCATATACGTCGTACTTCAGAAGAATATTAGAGAACAATTGCCCGGAATACACTACAGAGCCGCTCAACCACTTTGCGGATTTGTAAAATTTGATCTGATCATTAATGGTTCTGTAATTTTCTTTATAGACGACACCTTCATAGAGTGCTGTATTCTCGATACCCACTTGGCGGTCAAACCAGCTGAGGTAGCTGGAATCCTGCAAACGTTCCTGGGATTTTAACGAAATCGTTAGCAGTAGAAAAGGCAATAATAGTACTAGATTAAAATACTTTGTGTTTGTCAATGTATTTGAATGTTATAAGCGATCCACAGGCACAAAAAAAGCTAAATACCGGTAATATAATATCGACATATTTAGCTAATGGCAGGCTTAATGGGGCCTAAATATAAGTAAAGATTTGGAAGTAGCTATGATCTCCTCTTTGTTCAGCATCATTTTACGGTATTCTCCTTTGTTGTACATCTCAGCCTGATCCCGATAGTGGCGGCTTAGTGGATTTCCGGACTGACCTGTTGGCAAAATACCCAGCCCGTTTTCAATGTCTGAAAAGTCAATAACCCGCCGGGTAGAGGGACCGGATTTAACCTTGAAAGTACCGGTCGAATCGTAGGGAAAAGTCATATTATTGATTACCTCTCTGGTTCCGTGTATAGGGAACGGACCTACATTAAAAAATGAACGTAGACTTTCCACCTCTCCTATGGGATGTTTATGCTCTATGGTATGGATTCGATCCCAGGTCCAGCTGTGTGTTTCTGGGCCTAAAATTTCCTTTAATGAGTCGACGGCCTGCAAAAACGAAGCCGTCACAATATCCTGCTGCTGCTCTGTTATTTCTTTTGTATGAATATTATCCCACCAAATAGATTCGCTGTTTTGACTCAAGGGTGCGATTGTTCTTTTAAACAAATGAGTATTGAGAAACTGATTAAAACGCTCGGTACCCAATTCATCTTCAAATGCATTCTTAAAAATAAAATAAAGCCATTTATGGAATAAAGCTGGTTCGGTACTGCCCATCGTATTATCACCTTTCCAATCAATTAACTGATCTAACAAACCGCTTTCCTCATCGGTTAGTTTTTTAAGATCTATCTGATTGGCCATATTCGAAACAATTTCCGGGTTTACGGATGAGACTACGTCATTGATCATGTCCCCTACATTGTTCATATCCCATTTTTCCTGACCCTCGAGAAGCTCTACTATTCGCCTTGCTCTATTTTCAGGGAGGTAATAGCCCGGGTAAGCGATACCGGCTATAGAATCGGGCTGATTGTTTGCCGAGTATACATAATCCCATGACGGGTTAACGGCGTGTGGATTCTCTTCAAAATCGAGGTAGCGTATAGGTTCTTCCTTGCCGGTACTTCCATCCAATACAAATTTAGTACTAAGTGAATCGGGCATCTGATACAACTTAGCCGTGGCCCACCAGGCGATGTTGCCTTTCGCATCGCCGTACATTACATTCAAGCCGGGTGCGTGCAGCAATGGTAAGGCCGAGCGGAATTCCTTTATATTCCGACCATGGCTTAATCTGTACAGCGATTCCAGCAAACGGTTTTCCTGTTTTGTGTAAATCCATGATAAGCTAATAGGATTGTCATCC
>JBPCUI010000212.1:0-13129 GCA_051011235.1 Flavobacteriaceae bacterium | reverse complement strand
CCGTAAAAAAAGATGAAGGGCCTAGAAAAGATACTTCTCTGGAAGCCCTGGCCAGATTAAGGCCTGTATTTGCGGCAAATGGTAGCGTAACAGCTGGAAACTCTTCTCAGACCTCCGATGGTGCAGCTTTTGTTCTGGTCATGAGTGAGGAAATGGTGAAAGAGCTAAAACTAGAACCAATTGCGCGGCTGGTGAATTATGCTGCGGCAGGTGTTGAGCCCAGAATTATGGGTATTGGTCCGGTAAAAGCCGTCCCCAAAGCACTTAAACAGGCGGGGATGAAAATGGCCGATCTGGAACTTATAGAACTCAATGAAGCATTTGCATCGCAATCGCTGGCCGTCATTCGTGAACTCGAGCTGAATAATGAAATTGTAAACGTAAATGGAGGAGCTATAGCCCTGGGGCATCCGCTGGGTTGTACAGGAGCCAAATTATCCGTTCAGTTATTCGATGAAATGAGAAAGCGCAATATGGCCGGTAAGCACGGATTAGTAACCATGTGTGTGGGAACAGGACAGGGTGCCGCTGGCATCTATGAATTTTTAAACTAAATCTATATTATAAAATAAACGACCATGAGTACGGAAACCATTAACAAAGACCTCATTCGCGGAGGACAATTCCTGGTAAAAGAAACCAATTGTGATGATGTTTTCACATTGGAAGACTTGAATGAAGAACAAAAAATGATGCGCGATAGCACCAAAGAATTTGTAGATCGTGAATTGTGGAGTGAATGGGAACGATTTGAAAAAAAGGACTACGCATATACTGAGCAATGTATGCGCAAGGCTGGTGAAATGGGCTTTTTGAGCATTGCAGTGCCGGAACAGTACGGTGGCATGGGCATGGGATTTGTTTCAACCATGCTGGTATGTGATTATATTTCAGGTGCAACCGGGTCGTTCAGTACGGCATTCGGTGCACATACAGGGATTGGTACAATGCCCATCACTTTGTACGGAACAGAAGAACAAAAAAATAAATATGTTCCTAAACTAGCCACCGGCGAATGGTTTGGAGCCTATTGCCTTACTGAACCCGGAGCAGGTTCGGATGCCAATTCGGGAAAAACAAAAGCGGTTTTGTCTAAAGACGGGAAGCATTACCTGATAAGCGGACAAAAAATGTGGATCTCGAATGCCGGGTTTTGCAATATGTTTATCGTTTTTGCCAGAATAGAAGACGATAAGAATATCACAGGATTTATTGTAGAAAATGATCCTGAAAATGGCATATCACTGGGAGATGAAGAAAAAAAATTAGGAATTCATTCATCCTCTACACGCCAGGTATTTTTTAGTGATACGAAAGTACCGGTTGAAAATATGTTGTCCGAAAGAGGGAATGGATTTAAAATTGCGCTGAATGCTTTAAATATAGGTCGAATAAAGCTGGCAGCAGCATGTCTTGAGGCGCAGAGAAGGGTTATTAATGAAGCCGTAAAATACGCTAACGAACGCGTGCAATTCAAAACTCCGATTATCAATTTTGGGGCAATCAAGGCCAAGATTGCCAATATGGCTACCAACACATACGCCGGCGAATCTGCTTGTTACCGCGCTGCTAAAGATATCCAGGACCGGTTAGATATAAGACTGGCCAAAGGTGAGCCCCATCCTGAAGCAGAACTCAAAAGCGTTGAGGAATTTGCCATAGAATGCTCAATTCTCAAAGTAGCTGTCTCAGAAGACGTTCAGTTTACCACCGACGAGGGGATTCAAATTTTTGGCGGTATGGGATTTAGTGCCGAAACACCTATGGGAAAGGCCTGGTGCGACGCACGAATTTCGCGGATTTATGAAGGCACGAATGAGATCAATAGAATTCTTGCGGTAGGCATGCTTATAAAAAAAGCAATGAAAGGTCATGTAGATCTGCTCGGCCCTGCAACCAAGGTGGGTGAAGAATTAATGAGTATCCCCTCATTCGATGTTCCGGATTACTCGGTTCTTTTTGCCGAAGAAAAAGAGCTTTTAGCAAAATTGAAAAAGGTATTCCTGATGGTTTCGGGAAGTGCAGTAAAGAAATACGGTCCCGACCTTGAAAAGCATCAACAACTTCTGATGGCCGCTTCGGATATACTAATCGAGATATACATGGCAGAATCCACTTTGCTGCGCACCGAGAAAAACGTCAATCGTTTTGGGGAAGATGCCCAGGAAGCACAGATTGCCATGGCAAAACTCTACCTGTACCAGGCAGTGGAAATCGCAATACAAAAAGGCAAAGAGGCCATCATATCCTTCGCGGAAGGTGACGAATTGCGAATGATGCTCATGGGTCTCAAACGATTTACAAAGTATACCAATTTTCCCAATGTAGCCGAATTGCGAATAACAATTGCCGATAAAGTAGCTGCAGATAATAGCTATACCTTCGATTAATATTATTTTCAAAGTAAAAAAAACCGCTCTTAAAGGAGCGGTTTTTTAATTTAATATGCTTTTAAATCAAGGGGAAAGAAAGTTGTACCTGGATGAGTAATCCAGCATTTGAGCTTCAAAACTTTCGGGCTGTACCACCTCGATATCTGAAATGTTCCCCTCTTCATCCGTAACGGGTGTCAAGACCGGATTGACAAACCCACTGTAGGGAGCCGATTTAAATTGCTCGTTCCGTTTTAAGACCTGGGCGTGTAATTCCTGATCCACTTTCACGCCATAGCCTTCTACCAAATCCTGGGCCGCCTTAAAATCGCCTTCAGACTTAATCCGCTGGGATTCTCTTAGAAGTTCCCCAAAAAGCTCACGCAACTTTCCATAGTCCAGTATGTTGTAATACGAGGATCCATCGCGCTCTATCCTTTCGATCACATTATCTTTTTGTCCTTTGTCAAACACCCAAGCTGAAACCCATTGGCGATTTACCATGTGATCTTCTTCAATATCATCACCGAGTTCAATTCTAATTAACTGGGTTACCAACCCATTACGAATGTATCCATCAAAAGCAGCCTTACCCAAATTTTCATAGTTGTCTACCAGGCCTAATTCCTGCAGTTTAGGATCCATCAAATAGTAGAGTCCTAATAAATCGGCCCGTCCTTCTTCCATGGTGGATGCGTAGTTCTTTAATGTCTCTTTGGGTTGGCCAACTCCCTCATTGATTTGACCAGAGGCATGGCCTATCACCTCATGAAGTGCCGTATGTAATTTATCGGCCAGTTTTCCGTACTCGAGCTCCAGAGCGATCTCCTCTTCGTCATGCGCATACTCCTTAAGTCTGCCAGTACCTCCCGCATTTCCATACGACTCAATAATATTCCCCAGAGATACGCTTTTACTGCCGTGTTGTTGCCTGATCCAGTTATTATTGGGAAGATTTACCCCGATCGGGGTACTTGGCGAAGCATCCCCGGCTTCTCCTGCAACGTTTATGGTTTTGTATGAAACTCCTACTACGTCAGATTTTTTATGTTCGTCCATAATAGGTGCATTATCTTCAAACCACTGGGCATTTTCAGATAAGACCGCCATTTTACGGGACATTTCAAAATCCTTAATCTCAATGATACTTTCATATGATCCTCTGTATCCTTTTGGATCATTGTAAACTTCGATAAAACCATTGATCCAGTCAATGTTACCCCCAGTATTGGTTGCCCAGGCTACACAATATTCGTCCCAGGTATCCAAATCGCCGGTATTATAGTAATCAATTAATAATCCTATTGCTTTAGCCTGATCTTCATTTTCAGCAACACCTTTTGCCAGTTCCAGCCATTTAACGATCTCGTCAATAGCTTCTCCGTATAAGCCACCCGACTTCCACACTTTTTCAACTAATTTTCCATCCTCGCGCACAAGGGTCGAATTCAATCCCGCTTCAACCGGTTGTCCTTCAGGTCCACGGTAGGCTGTTTTATAAAATGCTTCCACATCTGCATCGGTAATGCTTGGATCGTAAAAATTAACTGCCGATGAGGCCACATTATCAACACCTCTTTTTTTATTGACCTTTTTGTCATCGGCATCGTTAAAAATCAATTCAAGGGCTTCTTCATTTAATGAAATGTTTGTCGCTGTAAGCAGACTGTTCAGGTAATCCGAATTAAATCCGGGTTCAATCTTAGCATTTGAATAATGATGGTGAATTCCGTTAGAAAACCATACACGCTTTAAATAAGTTTCAAATGCCTGCCAATTGTCGGTGGATTTATCCCCGTCAAAAGAAGTATAAATATTTTCAAGCGCCTGCCGAATAGACAAATTATGCCTGTAGTTTTGATCCCAAATTATATCCCTCCCGGCAAGTCCGGCCTGAGTGAGATAATAAACCAATTTCTTCTCCTTTAGTGTCAGCTCTTCAAAGCCGTGGATCTGGTATCTGAGAATTCGCAAATCCGCAAATTGGTCAACTACGTATTCAAAGGGCTGATCTGCAACAACGGCTACTTCAGTATCAGGGGTTGGCTCCTTACAAGAACTAATAAATAATGCGATCAGAAGACCGTAAATAAGATATTTAAATTTCATCCGACATGTTTTTTAATTTAGTCGCAAATTTAACAATTCGGACGATATTTATTGTCATTTACAACAATGAAAGTTGTACAAATCAGGAGCTAACCTTTTGCATTCTAAGAAATTGGATGAAAGTTGTTTTAAACTCACATACCTTTTAATTTTACACTATGGACGCAAACAAAATTCAGCTCGCATATTCACCCGAATCATTTAGAGAGGAAGGGCATAAACTGATAGATCTATTAGCAGAGCATTTAGAATCGACATTAAGCGGATCTGGCCAAAAGGTGATTCGCTGGACTCCTCCCATGGAAGAGCACCAGTACTGGCTCAATTATTTAGAAGACGGTGACAGGGAGGAATTATTCGGGCATGTTTTAGATCGGATTATCCACATACACCACCCAAATTATATGGGCCATCAGATTAGTCCGTCGCTTCCAATCACTGGGCTTACAAGCCTTATGAGTTCTTTGTTGAACAACGGTATGGGCATTTACGAAATGGGTGCTGCGCCCACTGCTATGGAACGTATTGTAACAGATAATATCTGCAAAACCATAGGCTATCAACAAACTTCCAGAGGTATTCTCACCTCAGGTGGTACACTGGCCAATCTGACTGCATTGTTGAGTGCCAGGCAGCACTTTTTAGGCAAAAAGGTAAATGGCAGTCCAAAGGAAAGGCAGTTGGCCGTTATGGTTTCGGAGGAAGCTCATTACTGTATAGAAAGAGCCGTTAAAATCATGGGGCTGGGCGAAAAGGGGATTGTAAAAATCCCAACAGACGTCAACTATCGGATACGTACCGATCTGCTTAAAAAGTACCATCAGGATGCCAGGCAAAATGGGATTGAAGTGTTTGCACTTGTGGGTTGTGCTCCTTCCACAGCTACCGGAATTTACGACGACATAGATAGATTGCAGCAATTCGCCTCAGAACTTGGAATTTGGTTTCATATAGATGCGGCTCATGGGGGTGCAGCCATATTTTCCTCAAAATACGAATCGCTCTTAAAAGGTGCAGAAAATGCCAACTCAATCACCATCGATGGACATAAAATGATGATGATGCCAGGGATCACTACAGCCTTGCTGTTCAAAGACGGTCAAAGCTCTCATAATACTTTCAGGCAAAAAGCCGATTATCTACTTGAGGAATCCGAGGATGAGGATTGGTATAACCTGGCCAAAAGAACATTCGAGTGCACAAAACACATGATGAGTCTGCACTGGTATGTTTCACTCAAGTATTACGGGCCTGAAATATTTGATGATTTTGTAACCGGCTTGTACGATCTGGCAAGTGATTTTGCCAATCTTATAGAGGAAGATCCCGAATTTGAATTAGCTGTTCGTCCTATGTCTAATATTGTGTGTTTCAGGTATTCGGGTAGTTCTACTTCAAATATCGCGCAAAACGAACTGAACAAAATGATTCGTCAGAAAGTACTGGAAACAGGTACGTACTACATAGTACAAACCAGGTTGGGAGAACTTCATTATCTGCGAACTACAATTATGAATCCATTTAGTACAACCGATCACTTTAAAGGACTGTTGTCTCACATCAAAGAATTAGCTAAAGAAATTAGCAGTTAGCCTGTAAAGCCAACTCCAGGATTATCTTATGCTTTCCATGATTTTTTCGTCTGCTTCCTTATTGGAAAAATTAACCGCACAATCGATCAGTGCCAGATGTGAATAAGCCTGGGGGAAATTTCCCAGTAGTCGTTTGGTCTTAAAATCTATATCCTCACTAAAAAGTCCGAGGTGGTTGCTATAGCCCAAAAGCTGATCGAAAAGCTTTTGTGATTTTTCAACTTCTCCGATCTTAAAAAGACTGTTGATGAACCAGAAGGTACATACGGTAAAAGAGGAAGATGGTAAGCCAAAATCATCTTCATTTTTATAGCGGTACAGCAAACCGTCATTGCTTAGGTCTTTTTCAATAGCCTTGACCGTGCTGATAAACTTAGGATCCTTCGCATCGATAAAACCATAGGTTTCCATTAGTAACACAGAAGCGTCGAGATGTTTGGATCCGTAGGCCTGTACAAAAGCCTTGACTTCGCTATTCCATGCATTCTCGTGAATATCACGCCTTATTTCCTCTTCCAGTTTAGACCATTTTTCAATTTTTCTGTACTTCCTAAAAATCTTAGCAATCTTAATTGCCCGGTCAATAGCCACCCAGCTGAGTACCTTAGAGAAAGTAAAGTGCTGATCCTCTGTTCTAAATTCCCAAATACCTTTATCCGCCTCTTTCCAGTGTTTATCTACAATCCAGACAATTCCTTTAGTAATACCCCAGAGATCCTCGCCATTCTCAATATTGGTCCTGAATTTGTCTAACTGTGTATAAATGACATCCATCAATATCCCGTAAATGTCATTCTGCTTTTGCTTATACGCGGCATTCCCTATTCTCACGGGCTTGGATCCTTCGTAGCCACTTAGATGATCCAGGGTCACCTCAGTGAGATTTTTCTCTTTGTTGATCCCGTACATAATCTGAAGTTTCTCATCCTTGTCGGGGATCAAATCAATAATAAATTGAAGGTAGCGCCTCGCTACATTTTTATGACCTAATCCAACCATTACTTTGATCACCATAGACGCATCTCTTATCCAGCAGAATCGATAATCCCAGTTGCGTACCTCCCCTATGGTTTCCGGCAATGAGGTAGTTGCAGCAGCCAGTACAGCGCCCGATTTATTGTAACTAAGAAGTTTTAAGGTGACGGCACTCCTCGCTATCTGATCATTGTATTTATTGAAATTAGGAGTGATATTGCTCCAATTCAACCAATAAACTTTTGTCCGCTCCTGTTCTACATACATCTTCTCTGTAGTAGGCTGGAAAATCTTCTCGTTATAGGACATTAGAAAAAAACCATCTTCGGTCACTTCTAACTCCCTGCCTTCCATTACTGCATTTTTATTGAAAGAGGTATATAAAAATACGGTGTCGAACTTCTGATGATAGGTAAGACTTGCTATAAAATTTTTCTTTATATGCGTTTCGGTCTCGCCAAGTGCATATCTCAACTTAGGATTGTATTTTACCCTGAATTTGGGCTTGCCACTAATATATCTTATATAACGTAAGATCTCAGGTGGCGAGTGATAAGTACCGTTTCGCTTATGGTAACGCGGCATAACATCCCGAACTTCAAAACAATCTTTCCCATTGGAAAACTGCGTAATCAATAAGGCTGTATATTCTTTATAACGCTGGCTTACTTTGTAGTCATCGCTTGTCAGAATCTCAAAACTACCCCCTTTGTCCTCATCGAGCAACTTGGCAAATACGGAGGAAGAATTAAACTCCGGAAGACAACACCAGTCAATAGAGGCATCCTTGGAAACCAATGCTGCACTTCTGCAATTCCCGATAATTCCGTAATCCAGATTATCCATAAGTTAAATCTCTACCACAGGTTGTTTAAACGCTGCAATTTGTCGAAATTTAAATTATAATAGGTCAAAAAGACGTCAAAATTGAGGATTTAATGGGCAAAACCGTCATTATCTCAAATAGATTACCTGTCCAATTGCAAATTAGTAATGGGACCATTGAAGCAATTCCAAGCGTAGGTGGGTTAGCCACCGGAATGAAATCGGTTCATTCGGGAGGGGACAGCCTCTGGATAGGATGGAGTGGTTTGACTACGGAGGAAATTCCGGCCGAGCTGGAGTCACAGATAGATCTTGCCCTTAAGAAACACAGTTGTTCCAAAGTTCAGCTGAGTAATGAGGAAGTCAATGGTTTTTATTTCGGTTTTAGCAACAGAACTATCTGGCCGCTCTTCCACTACTTTCTTGAGTATTCGGAATTTGAATTACCCAACTGGGAAGTATATAAATCGGTTAATCAGATGTTTGCTGATGCAATATTGGAACAAATAACTGAAGAAGATACCGTTTGGGTTCACGATTACCAATTAATGCTTGTTCCACAAATGGTGCGTGAAAAGCAACCCAATGTGGCAATTGGATTTTTTTTACACATCCCATTTCCCTCTTATGAGATTTTTAGAACACTACCATGGCGGGAGGAAGTACTAAACGGTCTGCTGGGTTCAGATCTGATCGGTTTTCATATTTATGACTACGAGCGTCATTTTCTGAGCTCTGTGAGACGATTACTTGGTTTAGAAGTACATTTTGACGAGGTTTTTAAAGATACCCGGATTGTTAAGGTCGATTCCTTTCCTATGGGAATTGATTATAAAAAATTCCATGAAGCCGCCGCGCTACAGGCAGATATTGAAACTGCCCAATCCGATTTGCAGAAGAGATTAAGTAATCATAAAGAGTCTACCCCGGATGCAAAACTTATTCTGTCAATCGACCGCCTCGACTATTCCAAAGGAATTGCCAAACGGCTCAATGCATTTAAATATTTCCTCAATAAATATCCTGAGTACAAGGAAAAGGTACGCCTTATTGTTTTAGCCGTACCCTCGCGCTCTAAAGTGCCTCAATACAAGCTGCTGAAAAAAGAAATAGACGAATTGGTCGGGAGAATAAACGGGGAGTTATCAACGGTCAGCTGGACCCCTATCTGGTATTTCTACAGATCGGTTCCATTTGAAAGCCTCATCGATCTCTATACTTCCAGTGACATTGCCTGGTTAACACCCATCAGAGATGGTATGAATTTGGTGGCCAAGGAATACGTTGCCTCCAGAGTAGACCAGACCGGTGTGCTAATATTGAGCGAAATGGCCGGTTCTGCGAATGAGATGAGCGAAGCCATTCTAATCAACCCCAATAATTTTGAACAAATAGCATGTTCACTTCACGAGGCGATCAACATGCCATTGGAAGAACAGAAAAGGCGCAATAAACAATTACAACATCGCCTGGCTCGCTACAATGTAGAAAAGTGGGCGAATGATTTTATGGAATCGCTGCGAAATCGGAAAAATATCGATGATACCAAGGTATCCAAAAAGCTGACATCAGGACGATGGAACAATATAATTAAGGACTTCAATTCGGCAAAAAGACGGCTTATTTTTCTGGATTACGACGGTACATTGGTGAATTTTCATGGTGATCCCCAAAAAGCACGTCCCGATGAACATTTGTATGAGATTCTAGATAGCATTGCCAAACTAAAGAACACAGACATGTTTCTGATCAGTGGCCGCGATAAAAATACTTTCAGCAAATGGTTTCTACCCAAAAAATACAATATGATCGTTGAGCACGGGGTTTGGATCTCCAGGAATGGTGAAGAGTTCAAAATGCTTGAAAAAGTGAACAATGACTGGATGGAAAAGATCCGGCCGGTCTTAGAGTCCTTTGTAGACAGGACTCCTGGTTCGTTTATTGAGGAAAAGAACTATTCGCTGGCGTGGCATTACAGAAAGACGGATGTGGATTTTGGAAATCAGCGCGCTAATGAACTCAGCACAGTCCTTACAAGTCTTATAGGCAATGATGAAATCAGTGTAATGGCTGGTAACAAGGTACTTGAAATAAAAAGTAGTAACGTGAATAAAGGCAGGGCAGCTGTGCGCATGATGAATGGTAATAGTTATGATTTCATTTTTGCTATAGGTGACGACTGGACAGATGAATTCATGTTCCAGGAGCTACCCCAAAGTACAGTTACTGTTAAGGTGGGCAGGCAAAAGACCACTGCCAAGTTTTATCTGGATAGCAACAAGGATGTAAGGCATCTACTCAGAAAGTTTTCAGCGTCTTAGTTAGACAAATTATCAATCAGTGCGAACTATATTGAAATTTTAATTATTTGTTCTCCTATCTTTACTCGAGTGTATAATTGAATCCTCTTTACTTTATGAGAAAAACATCTACCCTATTTTGCCTGCTGATATTTTCTTTCACCTACGGGCAGCTCGATCCACGAATGTATGATATTATAGCAGATGTCTCCGAACAGCGAATCGCTGAAGACATTACAAAACTAGTCAGTTTTGGTACCCGGCATACATTGAGCGATACTATATCTGACAGCAGGGGAATTGGTGCGGCACGTCGGTGGATTAAAAGCCAGTTCGAGGAGATATCATCCGACTGTTCCGGCTGCCTGGAAGTCTTTTATCAAAAGGATCTGGTAAAAAAGGGCACCGGTGCCCGCATTGTCAAAGACGTTTGGGTTGTGAATGTAGTGGCCATTCAACGCGGGCGCACCCATCCCAATAAGTTTATTATTATGAGTGGTGATATCGATTCCAGGGTGAGCGATCCGGTCGACTACACCTCGGATTCACCCGGTGCTAACGACAATGCCAGTGGTATGGCCGGAACCATCGAGGCCGCCAGGGTGCTCAGTCAATTCCAGTTTGAGAATAGTATAATATACCTGGGGCTTTCAGGCGAAGAACAAGGTCTCTATGGTGGTAAAGGTCTTGCCGCCTATGCAAAAGAACATAATTGGGAGATTATAGGCATATTTAATAACGATATGATTGGTAATATCAGAGGTGTAGATGGTGTGGTGAGCAACAGAGACTTTAGGATATTCTCAGAACCGGTACCTCCTACTGAAACCGACGAGGAACGCCGTGCCAGGCGGTTTTATGGTGGCGAAGTTGATGGGATTTCCAGGCAATTGGCACGTTATGTACATAAGACCACCAAAGCATACATGCCCGAGATGAATCCCATGCTGATTTACCGTCTCGACCGATTTGCTCGCGGAGGGCATCACCGTCCCTTTAACGATGCTGGCTATGCGGGTATCAGGATCATGGAAGCACATGAGAACTACACGCAACAGCATCAGGATATACGGGTTGAAAATGGAATAGAGTACGGCGATGTACTCGAACATGTGAACTTTAGCTATGCAAAGAAATTAACTGCTGTAAATGCAATTAACCTTGCATCAATTGCCTGGGCGCCGGCAGCACCTGCAAAAGTTGAGATCGGAGGCGCTGTTCAGGCATCTGCAAAATTAAAATGGAGCGCCGTTCCAGGCGCCAAAGGATACAAAATATACTGGCGGGATACTACTTCTCCCACCTGGGACAATAGTATATATGTAAAAAACGTTACAGAACATACCCTCAATGGTATTGTAATTGATAACTATTTCTTTGGCGTAGCCTCTGTGGGAGAGAACGATCATGAAAGTGTAGTTGCTTTTCCGAGTAGCGTTTTTAGAAATTAATTATACAGGCAGACCCATGAAGAACAGAATTTTTGCCTTAAGCTTAATCTTTCTGTTTTCCTATTGCAAGGATACAGCGCCTAAATCGGATGATGTCGAGATAGCCTCGCTGTACTTGCCCGACCTCGACCTGCTATATCCCGATTACGAATCCGTAGACAGTACCAAGGCTTATGCAAAGCTCGCCAATAAGTTAATTCGGGAGAATAGAGACTTGCAATCCTCGCAGATGTATATCGATGCTGCTTGGTTTTACAACAAAGCCGGTTATACAGATTCTGTGGTAATTATGCTGCACAAGGCCATTGACCGGGGAATGGCCAATCCAAAAATACTTCAGAAATTTTCAAGTTTAGATAACATTCCCAATACACCCATATGGAATAGACTGGAGACCCGCCTGGATTCGATTCAGCAGGAATTACAGGATATTTCTCATTTCAGCCTGGAAATGGAATCTATGATTCAGTTTTGGGATTATTTTGACAGAGCAATTGAAGATACTTCACAGGCCAAAGAAGTTTTTAAAGAGTATATTTTTAGAGGCCCTATTGAAATTCGTGATTTTTATTTTGCCCGTTATGAAAATCCTTCAAATATGTATGGCCAAATGATCAATGGTACTCCGGGGTATTACGAGTATCTTAAAAATTACCTGCATCCCGACAGTCTAACGGTACTCAATACCAAGACCACCAGTTGGATGCGGAATTTCAAGTCGCACTATCCCCAGGCGGTATTTCCCAAAGTCTTTATAGTACCCGGTATTCTTAACACTGGCGGTACTACCACCGAAATGGGGATGTTCGTCGGTGGCGATATGTACGGAAGATCGCATAATATGCCCACTGAAGGTCTTACCGACTGGCAGAAGGGCGCTATCATGAAATTCTCTGATTTGCCCGGCTTAACCATGCATGAACTCATGCATTTTCAACAGAGTTATAGCGATCCCGTCCATGACGAAAGTGTCTTGATGAGCATCGTAGGTGAAGGCGTGTGTGATTTTTTGGTAGAACTTTCGTCCGGAAAACCCTTGATGAATTCAAATTTGAGCTATCTGAAAGACAGCGATAACAGGGAATTCATTTTAAATGATTTACGAGGCGATCTTTTTTCTACAGACAATTCCAAATGGTTGTACAATGGCGGTTCTATTGAAGACAGGCCACATGATTTAGGATATACCCTGGGTTATTTAATCACTAAATCGTACTATCAAAACCAAATTAATAAAAAGGAAGCCATCTATGAATTGTTAAATACCGATGATGTTGTTTCAATTTTAAAGGGTAGCGATTACGCATTTCTTCTCGAACCTGTCAATACAACAAACGAGCTGACGAAATGAGAAAACTGGTTAGTCAATTATTACTCTTCCTGGCTCCTTTGTTCGTATTTGCTCAAAACACCAATTTTACCGAACAGGACACACTCCGTGGAAGTATTACTCCCGAAAGGGCGTGGTGGGATCTTACCTACTATCATCTGGAAGTTGATGTGGA
>JBPCUI010000211.1:0-4313 GCA_051011235.1 Flavobacteriaceae bacterium | reverse complement strand
GTGCAGCAATGGTAAGGCCGAGCGGAATTCCTTTATATTCCGACCATGGCTTAATCTGTACAGCGATTCCAGCAAACGGTTTTCCTGTTTTGTGTAAATCCATGATAAGCTAATAGGATTGTCATCCTTTATTTGATTGGCTATCCCGTTCAGGACGGGCCCGTGTACAGATTTTTGATATTTAAAATCTATGTCCCCGCTATCTTTAACCTTAATGGTCCTCGAAATAACATCAAAAGTCCTGTAACCTTGGGCCGTAAGGTATTTACTGCTGTCCTGGGGATGCCTTTTCTCGAAATAAAAATCAGTATCGTCATTTTCGAACATGGTTAGTCCATATGCCAGATTTCTATCATGACCTAGTAAAGGAAATGGAATTCCGGCCAGATGGAAACCATATTTTTCATAGGATGGGCTGTTAATATGAGCCTCGTACCAAACCGCTGGTTGTGCAAACCCTATATGTGGATCATTAGCCAGGATCACGCTGCCATTTTTTGTTTTGGGAGGTGCTAAAACCCAGCTATTACTACCAATGAATTGTGGAATTGGTATTTTATCCAGCGCATGTTGAACTTCGGTTACCAGATTCTTAAGATCGGGGTTCTCGGCTTCCTTTTTGAAATTCCTGATCCACTGTGTACTGGTATCCACATCAATTTCAAGGTCGACCAGATATTCCGGCCCAATTGTGTTTCGAATATGGGTAAGCAAAGGGTCTGTTTTGTGCCCTTGAGCAAAACTAAAAGCCATATACCCAATGGCATTATAAATATCACGAAGTGCAAATGGAGATTTATCGACCCCTGTCAGATAGTATTCTATTGGTGTGGGGCCGTTTTCAATAAACTCATTGATTCCATCCAGATAAGCCTCGGCCAATAGGGTGCTCCTGCTGTTAATATCCAATTGGGATACTGCTTTTATACTCGCATCGTCAATGCCCAGTGCTATAAAGAACTTGTCTGTTGACAGCAGTTGTTTGCCAAAAACCTCAGACAGCCTGCCTCTTGCAATTCTACGAAGCAATTCCATTTGCCACAGCCGGTCCTGTGCGTGCACATAACCGAGAACTCTGATTGCATCTTCTTCGTTGGAGGCATAAATATGCGGGATCCCATATTCATCGAAATAGACCTTTGTCTCATTCTGGATCTCAGCCATTGCTATTTCACCTTCATAGGAAGGTTTAAGCGTCTGTAGAAAAATGAAAATGCCAATCCCTAATGAAACGAGCAAAATCAGGAAGATCAGTAAAATTCTTTTCAGTTGTTTCAAGGTCTTTTTCTTGAAGCAATAAAGATAGACCTTATTTGAAGATTATAAAATTCAATCCAGGGATGATGAGCTAAGCACAGCTCGCTGCTCCCTAAAATTCTCCAGCCCATTTTCCAACCAGTTTCTATAAGTATCACTGTCTGTGTTTTGGATCGCCATATTCAGGATCTCAAGATCCGGAGAGAGTAAAACATAATAAGGCTGTGAGGCAGATCCGAAATTCAGGGTTTGAAACGTACCCCATTTTTCACCTACCGTGTTAATAGTCTTCACCTTACCTGAGTCGAACTCAAAGTTAAACTGTTCTGCGGGCGGAAGAGGAGTCCTGTCATCTATGTATAGCGAAACCAGGACATAATCCTCATTAATCAACGGATAAATATCCGGTTCGCTCCAAACCGTTTCCTCCATTTTTCTGCAATTGACACAAGCCCACCCGGTAAAGTCGAGTAATATAGGTTTTTCTGCCTGCTTTGCATAGGCCACCCCTTTATTGAAATCTTTAAAACATTCGATCCCCAATGGACAATCGGTTTCTGTTTCAGCCACCGAATAGAAATCTGGGGGTGGAAATCCGCTCAGCAGTTTTAAGGACGAGTAATTAAGAACACCGGAAACCAGGTAGATTGTAAAAACAAGGCTTAAGAGGCCCACACTTTTTCGAATTTTAGAAGGTTTAATACCGCGTTCCTCGTGAGAAAATCGTATCAAACCGAATAAATACAGGGTAAGAAGAGCAAATAGCAAGATCCAAATTACAAGAAAGATCTCTCTTTTAAATATGCCCCAGTTTCCTACCAGGTCCGCATTTGATAAAAACTTAAAAGCCAGAGCCAATTCCAGAAAGCCCAGGAAGACTTTAACGGTATCCATCCATCCCCCGGACTTGGGCAGCGATTTTAACCAGGAAGGAAAAAGCGCAAAAAGGCCGAAAGGAAGTGCCAATGCCAAGCCAAAACCGGTCATTCCGGCGGGAAGATTGGTAACTACATCTCCGATGGCAAGGGTTGTACTGCCCAGCAAACCACCCAGAATTGGACCTGTACATGAAAAGGATACAATGGCCAGGGTTACCGCCATAAAGAAAATACCCAGTACTCCTCCAGCTCTTGAAGAAGCATGATCCATCTTGTTGGCCCAGGAGTTGGGCAGGGTTAATTCATAATATCCAAAAAATGAAAAAGCAAAAAATACAAAGATCAGGAAGAAGAACACATTTAACCACATACTGGTGGCTATGGTGTTGAGGATTTGAGAATCAATTGAATCAAAGGCGTGGAATGGTACACTGAGCAGAAAATAGATCAGTAGTATAAAGAACCCATATAAAATTGCGTTGGCTGTACCTTTTCGCTTGTTATGTGTGTGTTTTGTAAAAAAAGACACAGTAAGTGGTATCATGGGAAATACACATGGTGTAAGTAAGGCGATTAAGCCGCCTATGAATCCCAGCCCAAATATCGTCCAAAGACCATTTTTGTTTTTAGGATCGAAACCATTGCCGCCTGTGAGCAATTCCTTATGCTTAAGGTCTAGTTTTAAGGCGCTGCTCAGTATTATACTCTGCTCGTCTACCGACTTGCTTTCCATCAAAACTTCCTCCCCATTCAGAGAAACATAGAAGTCTACTTCTTTAGGAATACAAACCTCCTTACACACCTGGTAAAACAAATTGACATTTATCTGTGAAAGCCCGGGATTAAGAAGTTTTACCCTCTGTTTGAATAAGGCTTCTTTTTTAAAGAAAGTTTCGTCTACCTCAAATATTTCACTAAAAGCGGTAATAGTTCTTCCTTCTTCGGTCTTTCCGAGTAACTCATAGTCCTCCCCTGACCCATCGAACGTAAATACACTGGGTAAAGATCCTCCTTCGGCCGTATACTGCGAATACACATGCCAGCCCTCCAATATCTCACCTTTAAAAACCAGTTCAAATTCCTCATCAGACAATACAATCACCTCGTGCGACCAAATCACAGGATCATCTTCGGTCTGGGCAAAACCAAAAACCACCGAAAACAACACTAGAATGGTAAGAATAGAAGATTTCATCTGATTAAACTGAATTTGAAAATTTTCTTTGTGCTCGGAGTAATTTTAAATCGATCATCAGCTCTTCGGCCAATAATCCAAACTAACCGACCACCTGAGAAGAGCAACCATTGCGCTTCTTTTTCGAGCGCATTCATTTTTTCGTCCTTAAAATACTTAGACACAAGTTTTCTGCCTTTCATTCCCAGTGGGTAAAAATAGTCGCCTTTTTTCCATTTTCGTATCTCCAGTCTATGGTTTAACGTTTCTTTATCAACGTATAGTATGCTGTTGGAACACTCACCCATGGAATTTATCTGCTCAATTTTTAAAGTGACGGGCACCAGGATTTCACCGGTTTGCAAATCGAATTCAAAATTCATCGGTGATAGTTCCCTTTTCCCGGCGAGCAAAAGATGATCACGATCCTTTATCAATCTGTGCGTTTTTGACGTCAACTCCTTCCCGCTGGAAGCTTGTAGAAGGTCCAAAACATTATCCCATTCGGAAAAACCGTACTCCCTAAACAATTCGTAGAGATAGTGCGCCTTTGGCCTCATTTTATTTATGGATTCAATTGGAATCTTCCAGTGATCGTTTTCTTTTACAAACAAAGTAGATTTAAGCTCTTTAACCTGATGATCCAAAAGCGAGACGCTGGCCCTCAAATGGGACTGTGTAGTCTTGAAATTTTCAAGAAACGCAGGGTGCAGTTCTTTTAATTTGGGTACTAGCTCGTGCCTGATCTTATTTCTGAGGTAGTAAACTTCTTTATTGCTGCTGTCTTCACACCAATTAATATTGTTTTCTCGGGCGTAGTCCAGTATTTGCGCTCTTGAAAAAATGAGTAATGGTCTCAAAATTCGTCCCTGCCTGTGTGGTATCCCTGCTAATCCTCTAATTCCGGTACCCCTCGACATATTGATGAGAAAGGTCTCCAATGCGTCATCTGCCTGGTGAGCAGTCAATACGTAATCTATATCATTTTCTTCTGCCAATTCCTC
>JBPCUI010000210.1:0-17393 GCA_051011235.1 Flavobacteriaceae bacterium | reverse complement strand
TTGAGTAGCCTTCCTTCTCCTGCTCAGATATCAGAAGCTGAAAATAGGGCAATGACAAGAAGCTCATTAATTTTTTGTGGTGCCATCCACGCGGGTCCTGATGCAGGTAAAGATCAAAGAACTGGTTGAATAGACCGGCCAGGGGAGTACCTTTCAATGGATATCCCATGGTGATATTTGCCCGATCTAATTGCGGTGGCAATGCGTTGAGCAGTGGATTCAAGAGAGATTCATCACCTAGTACAAGGGCTGTGTCTGAAAGTTGATTTAGGTTATCATCAGATAGGCGGCCTAGCAAGGCACCGATATACTTTACCTGAGATACATTTTTAGGTACACCTATGATTTGTATATTCTTTGGCGAGAGGAAATCTTCACCAATGCCATTTAAGCGATGTTTTTCAAAATATTTCCAGCGTTTCTTATGTCGTCGGATGAAATAGCCTGCATCGTGATATGATTCATCAAGGAAATACTGATCCAGGTCCCAATAAATTTCCGACGCTCCTGTCTCAAGAATACATTGAATAATCTCGGATTCTGCTTTGTTTAATGCATTAAAACCGAGGAAGATATGTTTTCTGCCTTTGGTGGTTTCAAGGTATTCGGGAAGGCGTTGCAGGGCAGTTCGGTAAACAAGGCCCTGATGCCCTTTTCCCTGTTCTATGAGGAGATCGCTAAAACTTCTATAAAGGGGCTCGAGACTGTTCCAGAATTTTATATAGTCCTCCATAACCGGAGTCCTTTCTTTCTGAACATACCAGTGGTTTACTTCTGTAATGGCAGATAGGTAAGAGAAAATCTTCTTATGCGGAATCAGATATCGGTCAATTTCATCAAAGTCCGAAAGCAGCGTTCTTGCCCACCTACTAAAATCATAAAAGCCTTCTTTATTGTCATTTCCTAATTGCAAATAGGCTTTATATAGTACAAAAAGCTGCTCTGTAAGGCTGGCATACGACATATTGGCCAATAGCTCTATAAATTGTTCAATGCTATAGATTTGAGGGGCAAATATGTTTCGCTTTGTTTTTTGTGCAATGCTGTTTTTAAGGAAAGTACAAGCTCGTCTGCTGGGCAGGACAAAAGTGGTATTCTCAAGATTTTGGCCTTCCTGCCATACCTCTTCTAGAACCTTGCTGATAAAACTTTGCTGCATTACTAAAAATAAAAAAAGCTCCGCATTTGCGGAGCTTTTATTTTAGGTTATTCGAAAGTTAGAAGCCTATTCTTGTTTCAGATTGATTTCAACCCTTCTGTTAGTTCTTCTTCCTTCTCTCGTATTATTAGGAGCAATCGGTCTTTCTTCCCCGAATCCTGCTGAGAAAAGTCTGTCAGAGGCAACTCCACCTTCAATTAGATAGTTCCTTACAGAACCAGCTCTTTCTTCTGATAGTGTCTGGTTTCTAGAAGCACTACCTACGCTATCTGTATGACCTTCGATGTTGAATTTCGCATACTTGTACTCCTCCAGGATCAGAATGATGTTCTGAAGAACTCCGGCAGAAGCCTCTTTAATTGAAGACTTGCCAGTATCGAACAAGATTGTTTTTGCGTATTCGTTCAGTGATTTTCTTACACCTTCAGTAATTTCAGGACAACCTTGGTTTGCAACAGTTCCAGGAACATCTGGGCAAAGATCATCTTTGTCTGGTACACCGTCGCCATCTTTATCTGGCCATGGGCATCCATTATTTTCAGCAGGACCTGCAACGTCTGGACACTCATCGTCTGGATCTGCAACACCATCACCATCTGTATCAGGACATCCGTTGAATTCAGCTAAACCAGGAACATCTGGACACTTATCGTCAATGTCTGGAATGCCATCTCCGTCAGAGTCAGGACATCCGTTGAATTCTTTTGGCCCGGCTTCGTTTGGACATCTGTCTTCTCTATCTTCGATTCCGTCTCCGTCAGAGTCAGGACATCCGTTAAATATTTCCAATCCTGGTATTTCAGGACAAGCATCGTCCTTGTCGTAAATTCCATCACCATCAGTATCAGTACCACCAAAGCGGATTCCTAATCCTAACATGTGCTGGAAGTGTCTTACGCCGTAATCTTCAAAGGCGTGCTTGTAACCTGTTTGAACAGTAAGCCCTACATTTTCAGAGAACCACCAGTTAGCACCAAGGGCTCCATTGACTGTACCAGCGCCAATCTCATCGACCCAGGTATAACCACCACCGATTTCTATAAAGGGCTCAATTTTGGTATTTTTTAAAATGTTGTATTTAACAGTACCATCAACACCATAGTAAGATAGGTTGTCAACAGAAACATCTCCCAACTTATTAATACGGTTCAGGGATCCTCGGACACCCAATGCAAAACCGTTCCCTATATATCGTGAAACGTGTACATATGAAATGGATGGTAGAATATTCCAGTGATCATTCGCATTGAAGTATTCTGAGAATATTGTCCCGGTTGGATAATCTGCGCTACTGTCGTTCGTAGGATATACGTCAACCGCGTTTATACCGAAGCCAATCAACCAGGGATTGTCTTCGTCCTGCGCTTGTACGTTGTTAAACCCTAAAACAAGTAGGCCAACAACCAATAATCTGCTAAGCTGTTTCATGTTCAAAATTTTAAGTTTAAGTGTTTATCAGACGCAAATGTAAGTTGTTAAAAATTATTAACAAAATCAATTTCCTATTTTTTTTAACGCTTTTTAAGACTTAAAAAAGACGGTCAAATAATATTTAAGTCCTTGCCAATCTCAATAAAAGCATTTATTGCACGATCTAAATGAACTTTTTCATGTGCGGCCGATAATTGAACTCGTATCCGTGCTTTATCTTTTGGTACCACAGGAAAGAAGAATCCGATTACGTAAATTCCTTTTTGGAGCAACTTCTCGGCCATCTCCTGGGAAAGCTTGGCATCGTAGAGCATTACCGGTACAATTGCAGAATCTCCTTCAATGATGTCGAATCCGGCTTCAATCATACCTTTTTTGAAATACTTTGTATTCTCAGCCAGTTTGTTCCTCAGGCTATTGTCTTGCTCCAACAGTTCAAAAACTTTTATAGAAGCTCCAACAATCGATGGGGCAAGAGAATTAGAAAACAAATAGGGCCTGGACCGCTGACGCAACATTGCTACTATCTCCTTTTTGGCCGTAGTATAACCACCCATGGCACCTCCAAGGGCTTTGCCCAAAGTTCCGGTGATAATATCTATCCTTCCCATGACGCCCTTTTCTTCCGGAGTGCCTTTACCTGTGGCGCCGATGAAACCTGTGGCATGGCATTCGTCGACCATTACGAGAGCGTCGTATTTATCGGCAAGATCACAGATAAGGTCCAACGGAGCCAAAAGTCCATCCATCGAGAATACACCATCAGTTACGATCAACTTAAATCTCGCTCCGTCTTCATCCGCCTGCTTTAATTGTTTTTCCAGATCTTCCATATCGGAATTCGCGTAGCGATATCGCTTTGCCTTACAAAGGCGGACACCATCAATAATGGAGGCGTGGTTCAGTGCATCTGATATGATTGCATCTTCCGCATTTAACAGCGGTTCAAAAACTCCGCCGTTAGCGTCGAAAGCAGCGGCGTAAAGAATGGTATCTTCCATACCGTAGAAGCGGGCAATTTTCTGTTCGAGCTCCTTATGGATATCCTGGGTGCCGCAGATAAATCGAACGGACGACATTCCGAAACCATGAGAATCAAGTGTTTCCTTGGCGGCTTGTACTACCTCTGGGTGGGACGAAAGCCCCAGATAATTGTTTGCACAAAAGTTGATTACCTCCTCACCTGTTGAAATTTTAATCACAGCATCCTGTGGCGACGTAATTATCCTTTCTTCTTTGAAAAGACCGGCATCCCTAATGGATTCTAGTTCGGTCTGCAAGTGTTCTTTTATTTTTCCGTACATAGCTAATTAATATATTCTACTTCAATTGTATCGTTTAAATAGACAATCAGACAATCCGGATGTATATACCCCATTTTCTCCAATGCAGAACGATATGAGAGCAGCTGTTCGCGATGGTCGGCGGAACGCGCCCCGGTTTTATAATCCAGAATGGCCACTTGTTCATCTTCAAAAACAAGTCGGTCTGGACGTAAAATTAGCCCATTTTCTGTAATGATCTCCTGTTCGTTTTTCACTATCAGATTTTCCTTAAAATATGGCGCTAATTCTGGCAGCTGAATGATCTTAAGAGCAAGATCACAGTATTCACTCATATTATCTGCATTTATAAATCCATTTGATTTAAGCCGGTTAAGTGCGGGTTCTATATCTGCTTCCTTTTCAATAAGGCCCATCAAATGATGAATCAGCGTCCCTCTTGTACGCGGATCCGATGAGAGTTCATCCCAAAGCGCATCACGTCTTATTACTATATTCGGAGCAGTAGTATTCTTAGTTGAATTAATATACGGGACGATTTCTTGATGTATAGCTATCTCGTTCTCTGATAATTTTTGATCTAAGGCCCCGAATGAATAAACAAGTTCACGATCAGACCAAATGCCCGATTCTTTCAGATATTCAATAAATACACCTGAAAAAAAATTTGTTTTATGTAATCCACTGGAGTCTAAATCTTTTCTCGAGAGTATGAACAATGCATCTATTGCCCTGGTAAGGGCCACATATAACAAATTAAATGCGTCCAGTTCCAGTTTTTGATGGTCTTCGGTATAGAGCTGATTTGCTTGTTCGTTGTAGTGCAACATTTGCTTTTTCTTGCTCAACAACAATTCCGGGAATCCATGGTAGTCCTCCGCCGGTATTTGAAGCCATATTTTCGGATCAATTTCTTCATAGATATTCGAGTTGGCATATGGAAAAATCACAATAGGAAATTCCAATCCTTTTGCTTTGTGAATCGTCATGATCCTGACTGCATCTGTATTCTCGGGAGCAGTGACACTAAGTTTCTCCTGATTGTTATCCCAGTGTTCCAAAAATGCAGCAATACTGGAATCACCCCTCTGTTCAACCAGCAAGACCTCATCCATCAAAAATGTGACAAAAGCATCAGAACTCTTCACCAGTCCGAATTGACTTATAGCCCTTTCAAGCCCATCGTATACAGATTGCAATTTAAATTCCTGCATACTGAAGCCCCATTTCTCCAGCATCCAACTGTCCAGATCCTTTAGTGCATCAGACACAAAACCGTGATAGGCCTGGTCTTTAGGAACCAGGTAGCCCAACAGGAAATATTGCGTTTCCAGGTCATCTGGTTGTTGAGCGATCTTGAGTAAGTGAATAAGGAACATCACTTTAGAGCTACTCTTTAAGAGCAATGTTTCCGAAGAAACCACAGGGATTTCATTCCCGATAAGACCTTGGGAAATAAGAACACCGTGTTTCCGTTTTCTGGTAAGGATGCTGATATCCCTGTAGCTATACCCATGGCTCATTGCAACTTCAATTGCTTCCTTTATGCGATTTAAATAGGCATCCTCCAGTAAGTCATCTTCGCAGTCGATAAATTCTAGCTGTACCAACCCTCCTTTTTTTGCATTGCTTTTCTGATGGGTTTCCTCAGAAAACAGACGTTCGAATGAAGTATTCGCTACCAGCGAACTGCTCGTTTTAAAGAAGGCATTGTTGAATTGGACAATCTGCTCTCTACTTCTGTAATTAGTATCGAGTGAATGTACAGAAGGATCAATGACAAACGGATTGTTTTTAAGACTGATTAGATTCAGGAATTGTTCGGGTTGCCCACCGCGCCAGCGATAAATGGCCTGCTTAACATCGCCGACAATTAATAGTGTTCCCGGATTATCATTGGCATCCAGGCTTTCCAGAGAATTGGCAACCAAAGGCAGCAGGTTTTCCCATTGCATACGAGATGTGTCTTGAAACTCATCTATAAAATAATGTCTGTATTTCTCACCTAACCGTTCATAAATAAAAGGAGCTGGTTGATTTGCTATAATATTAGATATAAGGACATTAAATGATGAAATTGGCAGTAACTCTCTATCGGTTTCTATGGTCTTGAGTTCTTGATAAATAGCATTTAGCACTGTAAGCGGCACAAGATTCTGGTAGGCATTTTTCAGTAGGGCCCAACGACTTAATAAGGATTTTATTTTTGAGTATTCTGCCAATATTTCTTCTGGAAATGATTTATTGGGCAGCGATTGCCCGGATTTTAAAATATTACCCTTCTCCAGATTATCATAAAGCTTGTTGTTGTAAAGCTTGTCAAAATCCAACTCTAAATCCCGAATCTTCCTGAAATGATTTGGAAGTGTTTTACGTGGAAAATCTGTTTCAGACAAACCCGATTCACCAATAAGTCTCAGGACACCTTCTGCAGCCCGGGCAGCGCTCTTTTCTAATTGCGAGATTTCGGATCGAAGCTGCTTTTGCAATGCCATAAAATCCTTGACACTTTTAACCGATTGCTTCTTGATGTGTTGTCGATCATTTTCCCGAAATAACATTTTACCAACCTTGAAAAGATCGGCATTCACATCCCAATGTTTATCGGCTTCGGTTTTTTCCAGGGCAAAATCGATAATTGCACGGGTCAGTACAGGATCATCACCTGATTTGGCAAGTAGATTATCCACTGCTTCATTCAGCAGGGTGTCCGTATCCAGGACAACCTCAAAATTCTGAGAAATTTTTAGCTCTTTGGCAAAGCTGCGGATAACTCTATGGGTAAACTTATCAATTGTAGAGACATCGAAAAATGCGTAGTTGTGCAATATTCTATTCAGTAATTCACCAGATCTTATTTGTAGGGTGCCCAGGTCATAACCAAGTTCATCTGAAAGGGCCAATGCCATTTCCGGTACCTCCCCCGACAAATCCATAGCCTGCATTTGGGTCAGGCTATCCAAAATTCTTTGCTTCATTTCATTGACAGCCTTATTTGTAAAGGTAACAGCCAGGATTTGGTGAAAATCCTGCTTTCTTTCAAAAGCTAAAATGATCTTTAAGTACTCTTTGACCAGTGTAAAGGTTTTGCCAGAACCGGCAGAGGCATTGTATATTTTAAAAGCGCTTTCCCGCACTAAAGTTTTTTACCAAAATACGGATTCTTAAATAGTTCTTAACAAATAATATGGACAATATTTATGTTAAAAACGCTACATTTGAGAAATACATTTTATATAACTAAAACAATAAAATAATGGCTTTTGAATTACCTGATCTTCCATATGCATATGATGCATTGGAACCACATATTGATGCCAGGACCATGGAGATTCACCATACAAAGCATCACAACGGATATACGACTAAACTAAACGGGGCTATTGGAGGTACTGCCATGGAGAACCAACCGATTCTGGAGATTCTCAAGAACCTGGATATGTCTAATGGAGCAGTAAGAAATAACGGCGGTGGATATTACAATCACTCCCTATTTTGGGAAATAATGTCGCCTAGCGGAGGCGGAGAGCCCGGAGGTGAAATTGGTAGCGCTATTACCGAATCTTTCGGTTCTTTCAGTGCTTTCAAGGATAATTTCAGCAGTGCTGCAGCCACCAGGTTTGGTTCTGGCTGGGCCTGGTTATGTGTTCATCCAGGGGGGAGACTTGAAATCTGCTCTACACCAAATCAGGATAATCCGATTATGCCCGATACAGGATGTGGTGGTAACCCTGTCCTTGGGTTGGATGTATGGGAGCACGCTTATTATCTGAATTATCAGAACAGACGACCGGACTATATCAGCTCGTTTTTTAATATTGTAAATTGGGAAAAGGTTGGGGAACTCTACCTGGCCAAGCAATGAGGATTTAAGACTCTTAAAAGCTAAAAATTAGAAAGCCGCATGTAAAATTCATGCGGTTTTTTTGTAAATAGAAAAGGGTGAAGAAGCCTCCACCCTTTTCGTCCCAAATCTTACCATAAACTTAACCTACTTATGCTATGGCAATACTAAATTACTGGTATTGTGAGAAATAACAAAGTATTTTTAAGAAATTTTAGGCTTTCTAAAGAGGACGGAAAGGTTGTACAGAGCGCATAAATTGATTAAGCCAGCTTAATCAATTGATATTCAGTAATAAAAAAGGCAGAGAGATCTCTGCCTTTTTTCCCCAAATCTTACCATGAACTTAACCTACTTATGCTATGGTCCTCCAAATGTATGTGAACGAAGCCGGGAATTAAAAGGTTTTGGATAAACGTCTTTTTATTTGGATGAAATACCTGAATCGAAAGAAAATACTGCAAATTTTGGCTGTTTGGGCTACAAAATTGCTTAGTTAAGAATAGAATGTGCAGACATCATGGATTAATAATGTTACAATAATCTACTGAATTTTGAATGGTGTATTGAGAGGAATAGCGGAGTAAAAAAAATGAATCCGAGGCGATAGGGAAAATAAAAAAGGTGGGAAAGTCCCCACCTTTTTTGCCCCAAATCTTACCATGAACTTAACCTACTTATGCTATGGCAAGTCTAAAGTAAATGGCTTGGGAAGGACAAGGCTATAAACCCGATGAAATACACATATTATCGATGAAATGCATAAAATTGTGTAGTTCATCGATTTTTTGCCTAATACGCCCTTTGATTTTTTCCTTCGTAAAAATTGATGAATGCCCGGTTTACGACCTTGTTACCTCCTGCCGTAGGGTAGTCGCCCGTAAAATACCAATCACCTAGATTTTTAGGGCAAGCCTTGTGCAGATTTTCAATCGTCTGGTAAATAATCTTTACCTCAGCGCTGATATCGGGCGGGCTTAATATTTCGGCAATCTTATCTGAAATTTCCAGGGCAGTAAACGGTTCGTAAAATTCTTTTACATAATTAACCACCTGTTTATCCTGACAGTTTACTTGTGCTAAGCATTTGTTATAGATTTCCTCTACCGACTTCAGGTTATCTCGCTCTTTATGCAATTCGAGTGTAGCTTTAAATGCAACAAAATCTTCCAACTTGGCCATATCGATCCCATAGCAATCGGGATATCTGATCTGAGGAGCAGATGATACAACGATTATTTTTCTAGGCGATAACCGATCCAGAATACGCAAGATGCTTTTCTTAAGAGTGGTCCCCCTAACAATACTGTCGTCAATAATAACAAGATTGTCATCGGCATTTACCGATCCATAAGAAATATCATATACGTGTGCCACCAGGTCATCCCTGCCGCTATCCTGGGTGATAAAAGTTCTTAGCTTGGCATCTTTAATAGCAACCTTCTCGATTCTGGGCCTGACTTTAAGTATACCGTGAACATCTTCGCTGCTGAGATCAGATCCCAAAGCCAGAATCTGTTCCGCCTTTTTTTTGTTGAGATAATTCTGTGCCTCTTTGATCATTCCCAGGAATGAAATTTCCGCTGTGTTAGGGATATAAGAAAAGACAGTATTTTTAATATCACTGTTTATGGCCTTAAGTATTTGTGAAAAAAGTAATTTGCCAAGCTCCTTGCGTTCCTGATATATTTCCTTATCACTACCTCTTGAGAAATAAATGCGCTCAAAAGAGCACGCCTTCCTGGTAGTTGGTTCCAGAATTTCAGAAATTGAAACTTCCCCATTCATTTTGACAATAATAGCATGACCGGGGTCCAGTTCATCTACATCTTCATAGTTAACGTTAAATACAGTTTGAATTGCAGGTCTCTCCGAAGCTACTACTACTACCTCATCGTCCTTGTAATAGTAAGTGGGTCTGATACCGGCAGGATCCCTTAGTACAAAAGCATCGCCGTGTCCTAACAAGCCCGCCATAGCATAACCTCCATCCCAATTCTTGGCCGCTTTCCTCAGGATTTTATGCACTTTAAGGCGCTTGGCAATTATGGCCGAAGCTTCCATTTTAGAATAACCCTCCTTTTTTATTTCTCTATATAATTTGGCTACGGCATCATCTAAAAAATGACCTATCTTTTCCATTACGGTGATGGTGTCGGCTTTTTCTTTCGGATGCTGACCAAGTTGTACCAAATTGTCGAAAAGTTCTCCGGTATTGGTCATATTAAAGTTTCCTGCAACAATCAGATTGCGGTGCATCCAGTTGTTCTGCCTTAAAAAGGGGTGAACATTTTCAATACTGTTTTTGCCAAAAGTACCATATCGGACATGGCCTAATAAAACCTCGGCAAGATAAGGGATACGCTTCTTTTGCTCCGCCACATCATCCGCGATCTCGGGGTAATCCTTTAATTCGTTATTGATTCGGGCATTGATCTTATCAAATATATCCTGGATAGGCTGTGGTTGAACTGAGCGGACGCGACTCATATACCGCTGACCGGGTTTCATATCTATTTTGATGCTCGCAAAACCGGCCCCATCCTGGCCGCGGTTATGCTGCTTTTCCATCATTAGATACATTTTGTTTACCCCATAGAATGCCGAGCCATATTTTTCAACATAATACTCCAGGGGTTTTAGAAGTCGAATTAGTGAAATTCCGCATTCGTGTTTAATGCTGTCGCTCATGGCGCAATTGATTAAAAAAGCCCCGAATACCAGGGCGTTATTGTAATTCTATATCAAATTGGGTCAATTCTTTGAATTGATGCAGCCTTTTGTCAACCTCGCTTTTGTTCAATTTCTCAATCCTCTTCGTTCCAAATTCCTCTACACAGAATGAGGCCAGATTAGCGCCGTGAATAACGGCATTGCGAAGGTTGTTAAAGGATATATTTTTTGTTTCAGATAAATAGCCCACAAATCCTCCTGCAAATGAATCCCCGGCACCTGTTGGGTCAAAAACCTCCTCTAATGGCAAGGCCGGCGCAAAGAATATGTGTTCTTCATGAAACAGGAGGGCTCCGTGCTCCCCTTTCTTAATAACTACGTATTTCGGTCCCATCTTCCTGATTTCCGAAGCAGCCCTTACCAGGGAATACTCGCTTGTTAACTGCCTTGCTTCCTCGTCATTAATTGTCAGCACATCCACCCTGCTGATGACACTGATAAGTTCGTCCCAGCTGTTATTCATCCAGTAGTTCATCGTATCCATAACGATAAGCTTCGGGCGCTTGGCCATTTGGTCAATAACCGCCATTTGAGTATCGGGATGCAAGTTTCCTAACATCAAAACATCGGAATCTTTAAACTGCTGTGGCACCACCGGATCAAAATCGGCTAGCACATTGAGTTCTGTAGAGAGAGTGTCCCTGCTGTTCAGATCGTTCTGGTATTTCCCACTCCAGAAAAAGGTCTTTCCACCTTTTACAATTTCAACACCGGAAATATCAATGTTTCTGGATGTAAGAAGATCGAGATAGGACTGTGGGAAATCATCGCCAACCACCGAAACAATCCCTGCCTGGACTTCAAATTGAGAGGCTGCAAGTGCTATAAACGTGGCTGCACCGCCCAAAATCTTATCAGTTTTACCAAAAGGTGTTTCAATCGCGTCGAAGGCAACAGTACCAACGGTAAGAAGTTTCCCCATCAGGAATATAAATTTGGTGCAAATATACGTTTTTGATATACCTAACCTCTTGATTTTAGAATAAAATAAAGATTCTATTTCCTTCCAAAATCGGCTGGTATCTCACCCCATGCCCTGGTCTCCCATTTAACGATGGGAGTATTGTAAGAATTATTTTTTAACCAGTCTATCGCTCTGTCTACTAATTCAAAAATGGATTTATTCTTTTCACTCCTCGGTAATTTAGTATTGCAGACCTTTTTTCGCACCCAACTTATAGCAGTTCTGGAATCGGTATAGACAATCCTGTCGCTTTGACGCTTTTTCAAATATGCAAGAGCGTGGACAATGGCAAGAAATTCGCCAATATTATTTGTTCCTTCCTCAAATGGACCTTGTTTGAACAGGGTTTTAGCTGTTTTGGTATCTACGCCGCGGTACTCCATCCGGCCCGGATTGCCGCTCGATGCAGCATCAACAGCAATTGAATGATAATTAGGCTCGCCAATGCGAATTAGATCTTTTGCCGACAATCCCGGCACTCCCTTCTTTTTTCCTTTATACTCGAGATAACTGGAATTAAAAGCCTGTTCCGCCTCAGACCGCGAATCAAAAGATTTGTATTCCGCGTTCTTATAACCTTCAATTTCTGCTTTACAGGCGTCCCAACTGTCATAAATGCCCGGGCGCTTACCTTTCCATACAACGTAGAATTTACTTTTTTTGCTCATTGTCTGTTAAGTAGCAATTGCTCAATGATCTTGGGATAATGTTCGTATTCTAATTGGTGTACTTTTTGGGCGATTTCATCAACAGTATCAGCATCATTCAGATTTACCGACGCCTGGAAAATGATGTTTCCTTCATCGTATTCCTCATTTACGTAATGGATAGTGATGCCCGACTCCGAGTCTTTTTTGGCCTTTACCATTTCGTGGACTTTCATGCCGTACATACCTTTTCCACCGTATTTGGGCAGCAAAGCCGGATGAATATTAATAATCTTTCCCTCGAAAGCACTTACTATATTATTTGGGATCTTCCAAAGAAACCCTGCCAGCACAATCAGGTCCGGATTAATGGATCGCAACAAATTCAAAACACAATCTGAGTGGTTAAAGGCATGTCTGTTGAAATATAGAGCACTAATATTCAGTTTATTACACCTGTCTATCACATAGGCATTGCGCTTATTGCTGAGAACTGCATCGATAGTTATTGTTCTATGATCCTGAAAAAAACGGGCAATATTCTCCACATTAGTGCCCGAGCCGGACGCAAATAAAACAATACGCTTCATAGTACTAATTTATGGTAAATCTCATGAGTATTCATTTTTACAGAACAAGGCCATTTTATTTATATCACAGAAAATGAGGCTTTTAATTGAATGATGTTCATCGAAGGGCCTGGAATGTAAAAAATATGGGTCTAATGTAGCATTCTTGACCTTAAAATTCTTAAATTAATCCACATTTTAAACTCAAATGCTATTCGGAAACCAATAGTTTTTTATTTTTGCCAACGATTTAAATTTAAAAACCAAAATAATTATGTCAGATATTGCATCAAGAGTTAAGGCTATCATCGTTGATAAATTAGGTGTAGATGAGAATGAAGTTGTTGCAGATGCCAGCTTTACTAACGACCTGGGGGCGGATTCTTTAGATACTGTAGAGTTAATCATGGAATTTGAAAAAGAATTTGATATTCAGATCCCTGACGATCAAGCGGAAAATATTGCAACGGTAGGCCAGGCTATAAGTTATATAGAGGAGGCCAAATAATTTTATGCTTCTTAATAAAGAATTTATAATTATCCATGTGGTGATCTCGTCGCATGGATAATTTTTTTTATTTTACACTTGGGTAAGACTGTAATCAAAAAATTGATTCAATGCAATTAAAGCGAGTCGTTGTTACCGGCCTGGGAGCTCTAACGCCAATTGGAAATACGGTTGAAGAATACTGGGAAGGATTAAAAAATGGCAAAAGTGGCTCGGCGCCCATTACCTATTACGACACCGAGAAATTCAAAACTAAGTTTGCCTGCGAGTTAAAGAATTACGATCCACTGACCCATTTTGATCGCAAAGAGGCACGCAAGCTCGATAAATTTTCACAATATGCGATGGTCTCTTCAGACGAAGCTATCATTGATTCCGGTCTGGACCTCGATGCGATAGATAAGTTTAGAGTTGGTGTGATATGGGGTGCCGGCATCGGTGGTTTGGAGACCTTTCAGAATGAGATGATCAACTTTGCCAACGGAGATGGCACGCCGCGTTTTAATCCCTTCTTCATCCCGAAAATGATTGCAGACATTGCTCCGGGCAATATCTCTATCAAGCACGGTTTTATGGGGCCTAATTACACAACAGTTAGCGCCTGTGCTTCCTCAGCAAATTCTATGATCGATGCGCTCAATTATATCCGATTGGGTTATTGTGATATTGTCGTCACAGGTGGTAGTGAAGCAGCAGTAGCCATTGCAGGCATGGGCGGATTTAACGCTATGCACGCATTATCAACCAGAAACGACAGCCCCGAAACGGCATCGAGACCATTCGACGCAACCAGAGATGGCTTTGTTCTTGGTGAAGGAGCCGGGGCTTTAATTCTTGAGGAATACGAATACGCAAAAGCCCGTGGGGCAAAGATATACGCCGAAGTGTTGGGTGGGGGACTTTCAAGCGACGCCCATCACATGACGGCACCGCATCCGGAAGGTATCGGGGTGGTCCGTGTGATGGAAAACTGTCTGCAGGATGCAGGTTTAAAGCCTGAAGATGTAGACGCCATAAACACACATGGTACCTCAACTCCCCTTGGAGATGTGGCAGAATTAAAGGCCATAGGACAGGTTTTTGGTGATCATGCACCAAATATTAATATCAATTCAACCAAATCCATGACCGGCCATTTGTTGGGTGCCGCCGGAGCTATCGAGGCGATATCCTCCATTTTGTCAATGAAATACAATTTGGTGCCGCCGACAATAAATCATAGCACGGTTGATGAAAATATAGACCCGAGGTTAAATCTTACATTGAACAAAGCTCAGCAACGGGAGGTTACAATAGCCATGAGCAACACTTTTGGATTTGGAGGCCATAATGCTTGCGTCTTATTTAGAAAAATAAGTTAAATAAAGGCATGAATTTCCCCTCGAATATATTCAATTCCCATTCAAAACAGGATGGGGATTTTTTATTAGGGATCACAAAAATTCTCGGGTTTAAACCCAGAAAATTAAGTGTTTACAAGAAGGCGTTTCTGCACAGGTCGGCCAACCAAAAAGATAAGAATGGGAACCCCCTGAATTATGAGCGTCTTGAGTTCCTGGGAGACTCGATGCTGGGAACAATTATTTCAAAACATCTTTACAGAGAAGTGCCTGGTGGCGATGAAGGCTACCTTACCAAAATGCGCTCAAAAATTGTAAGCAGAAAACACCTCAATGAGTTGGGCAAAGACCTCGATCTAATAAAATACGTCCAAAGCAGAATACCAAAATCTCATTTCGGCGATAATATTCACGGCAATGTTTTTGAAGCCTTAGTCGGGGCAATATACCTCGATCGGGGGTATAAGTATTGTGAGAAATTTATAAATGAGCGCGTTATAGAACCCTACGTTGATATAGAACAGCTGGAAGGAAAAGTTATCAGTTATAAAAGCCTGATTATTGAATGGTGCCAGAAACAGAAAAAAGAATTTAACTACAAAATATACGAAGACACCGGCAAGGATCCTTTAAAGCATTTCGCCGTGAAGTTGTCAATTGGCGACAAGGTCATGGCAAAAGCCAGAGCTACTTCCAAAAAGAAAGCCGAAGAAAAAGCCTCGAAAAGGGCATTTTTTGCACTGCAGAGCAAGATGGAAAATTCATCAGCTCAACTCTAACGTTTTCGCTGAGGCACGATTTGTATTGACTGCTTCAGATATGGACTTATTTCTTATTTAATCCTATCTTTACGCGCGAACTATGAGTTCGGTCAGCACATATAAATTAGGCGAAGATCTTTATGTCGAGGAGTTTGTTTTGATAGCATTGCATTCCAGTCTCGAAGATCATGCGTTGGTATACGCACTTAATCAACAGCTGAACCTAATGCTGAAAAGAACAAGCGGGGACCTTGAAATTACAGATATAGGAAGTTTTCCGGTATTCGAGTGGAAGGATCAGATCAATGACAGATGCTGGACACTTTTAACCAATAATAATGAAAAGGAAGAAGACCTGAAACGTCAGGATCTCTTTGAAAATGAATTATCGCATACAGTACGTCATCTGATACCGGAGTACAAAGAGGTTGACTTTTTCTTAAAGATAGAGCAAGGGGAGGAATGCCTGGAAGATGATGTAATTAAGAGAATTCTGATGGTTCCAAAAATGGTTACCGCATATTTAGTTGATACCGAACGACTTAAATCCAAACACAACCTAATATTCTAACCGAATGCAAGGTATAAAAAAGACGAAGATAGTGGCCACTTTGGGCCCGGCGACTAGTAAAAAAGAGGTCATTCGGGACATGATCAATTCGGGAGTTGATGTTTTTCGTATCAATTTTTCACATGCCGATTACGATGATGTAAAAGAGCGCGTTGCAATGATACGCGAACTCGACGAAGAACTAGGCACATATACAGCAATCCTGGGCGATTTACAGGGTCCGAAACTGCGAGTGGGCGTTATGTCTGGCGAAGTGATAGTTTCACCCGATGATGAATTGACATTTGTTACAGGAGAACCTTTTGAAGGTAATTCAGAAAGGGTTTATATGAATTACGGCGATTTCCCCAAAGACGTAAATCCCGGGGAAAAAATCCTGCTCGACGACGGGAAGCTCATATTTGAAGTGCTTTCAACCAATAGAGAGAATGAGGTGAAAGCCAAGGTGATTCAAGGCGGGCCACTCAAGTCAAAAAAGGGGGTTAATCTACCAAACACTAATATATCCCTTCCCGCACTTACTGAGAAAGATGTTAAAGATGCAATATTTGCTGTGTCAGTAGAGGTAGATTGGATTGCCTTATCTTTTGTTAGATATAGCCAGGATTTGGTAGACCTGCAAAATCTGATCAAGGAACATTCAAAATACAAAATCCCGATTGTAGCGAAAATCGAAAAACCGGAAGCGGTCAAGAATATTGATAAAATTGTTTCCTATTGCGATGGCATCATGGTAGCCAGGGGAGACCTCGGCGTTGAAGTTCCGGCCCAGGAAGTGCCACTAATTCAGAAAAGATTGGTACTAAGGGCAAAAAGAGCGAGGATTCCGGTAATCATAGCCACGCAGATGATGGAAACAATGATCACCAGCCTTACACCCACCAGGGCGGAGGTAAATGATGTTGCTAATTCTGTCATGGACGGTGCCGATGCCGTAATGCTTTCGGGTGAGACTTCGGTAGGTAATTACCCCGTGGAGGTGATTGAAAAAATGGCCAGTATCCTGCACAGCGTCGAAAGCTCAGAGCTTATAGTTGTTCCTCAGGAACCACCGCATATTCGCACCAAGCGTTATGTCACTAAATCTGTATGCTACCACGCCGCGATCATGGCCAATGAAATACAGGCCAAGGCAATTTCAACACTGACAAACAGCGGGTATACCGCATTTCAAATTTCGGCCTGGAGACCCAGGGCACATATACTTGTCTTTACCTCCAACAAAAGAATTCTCACCATGCTTAATTTGCTTTGGGGAGTAAAGGCGTTTTACTACGATAAGTTTGTATCTACAGACGAGACCATTGAAGATGTTAATGCCATTGCCTGTAAAAAGGGATTTCTCGATGTCGGTGACATGCTGATAAGTCTGGCTGCTATGCCCATAAAATCAAAAGGCATGGTAAATACCTTGCGGGTTACCGAAATTGAGTCCTGTACTTTCTAAGTAGCACATTTTACCCGTATAAGAGCCTGCTTGCTTATTTCAAAGTTGAATACAACACTTATATTGTAAGATTACATTGTTTTTGCGTACCTAATTAAGTAAATCTATGCCAGGTATGAAACATGAATTCTCCAAT
>JBPCUI010000209.1:0-22386 GCA_051011235.1 Flavobacteriaceae bacterium | reverse complement strand
GGCGTGATTCATTCCTGCAGCCGTTCACTCAGCACTACCGCTCGTGCTCACGGGCAGTCATTGAATAGGCCGCCGCCTTCTTTTAACCCTGTAGTAAACTTTGTGTTACTGCAGGGTTTTTTTATGGAATATGGTGGGAGAGCCCTGACGCCCCCGCATTCTTAGAAAAAAACGCCTGCGGGGCGTAAACGCCTCCTCCCCGGATAGAACAAGATACACCAAAACACTGCCGAAAACATGCAGGGAATTGGAAAAGAACATGCAGTAGCTACACACCAATGGCTATATACGGGATATTATGGCGCATATCCTCTAATTACTTTATATTTATGAAAACCAAGCAGACCCTCAATGAGTAATAATCCGCAGGACCAAAAATTCAAGAAATGGCTCGATATATTGCAGCAAGAGAGCTGGCAATTGGAACTCATTATATCAGGATTCGCCATTTATGGTCTCTTTATGATAATTGGCCCTGTTGAATTAGCCAGTCAGGAGGCTCAAAATGAGGGAAATATGTACAGAGTTTTCCTTATGCAAGGGCTTCTTGTATCATGGTATATCCTGACCATCAACCTCATTACACATGTTATTCTGCGTGGATTGTGGATTGGGGCAATTGGTCTTCGCTATGTCTCTGGCGAGATAGATTATGATCGATTAAAATACAGTCCTCGATTTACAAAACACCTGCTGAAAAGAGTTGGATCGTTCGACAATTATGTAGCCGTTCTTGAAAAGTATTGCAGCATTATTTTTGCAGTGACTTTTCTCCTGGTCTTTTATTTGCTGGGCCTGTTACTTATAGCCTTTATTTTTACACTTCTCGGCCTAATGGTGGCAAAAGACGAAAACCCGAATTGGTTGCGATACGCAATTGGGATTCCGGCCATTGTCTTTATGGCAATTGGGACTATTTTGACTTTTTTGGATTTTGTTACCCAGGGTTGGCTCAAAAAAAAGAAATGGACTACTTGGTTTTACTATCCGGTTTACTGGTTGTTTAAATACTTCACGCTTGCTTTTTTATACAGGCCCATTGTATATAACTTATTAGATACTACGTTTGGCAAACGATTAAGCATGATCATTGTGCCGCTCTATTTAGGACTGACAATTCTCGCTGCTACAGGTTTTAGCACTTCTAATTACTTTGAGAAGGACATGGCATCGAATTCGTATACAGCCAATGCAAAAAATTACGACGACCAGATTGAAGAAAACAATTTGTTTGCAGACCGTGTTTCTATTCCGTCAAAAATTATTGGCACTACTTATTTAGATGTATTTGTTGTTTATGGTAGTTCCATAGAAGATGATGTTTTCTTCTTCAATGAAGAATTGGAACCCGAAGAAGACAAGCGTGGGATATTTTCCAAAGTTTTTACCGAAGGGACGATTCCCTGGGACGAAAGAGGAAAACAAATAGGTGATTATATGGAGACACTTGAGGATATGTACACCATAAGCATTGATAGTACGGACTATAAACCAAAATTTGTTGTCACCCAAAACAGGCAAGACCAACTAGGTCTTCAAACCATCCTTGACTTAACCGATATTCATCATGGCAAACACGTATTGAAAATTGGGCGAAAAGATCATAAAGAAGAGGAGATTTATACCCGAACAATTATTACAATACCGTTTTGGTACTACCCTCAATAGCTTAACAAATAACTCTTATTTTAAATAAAGCATCATGAGAAATATTTTACTTCATTCTTTATTTGCCCTGAGCTTTTTTATAATTCAAGCTCAGTCTTCGGACGTGAAGGCCCTGGTGGGAGGAACGCTGATAGACGGATTTGGTTCAGATCCGATTAAGAACAGCGTGATAATTATTGAAGGCCGGAAAATTAAGAGCGTAGGTACTATAGATAATACAGAAATACCTTCCAATGCAGAAGTTATCTCAACCGAAGGGATGAGTGTACTTCCCGGTTTATGGGATATGCACGTACATACCATGATCAATGGCCATGCCGATTATGCTTACTGGGACAAAACGTATCCGCCTCTTTTTAAAGATGTGATCATGCCTGCTTCGGCTCACCAACTACTTATGGCCGGAGTAACAAGTGCCCGAGATCTCGGGGCGCCACTTGAAGAAAGCATCGCAGTCAGGGATGCCATCAATCAGGGAGATATACCAGGCGCATCCCTTTATGTTTCCGGACCTTTTATACAGCATAGACCCTATCCCGGTACTGAAGCATTCCGATGGGGTGTTTTTGGACCGGATGATGGAAGGAAAAAGATTAGAAAACTCGCTCAGGCCGGTGTCGATGTAATAAAACTTGTCGATCAGGATCAGATGACCATGGAAGAGTTAAAGGCCATTGTAGATGAAGCACATAAACACAACCTTAAAGTGGTAGCTCACGGGCATCGACCGGAAGAGATCCGCAGAGGATTAAAGGCAGATGTGGACTGTTTTGAACATACCGGGCTTTCTTCGGCCCCAAAGTACCCCGATGATGTCATGGAAATGATTAAGGAAAGAACAGCTCAAATGAATAAGGGGCCCTTATTCTGGTGTCCAACGGTAGAAGGGCTTTACAACTATGAGTATGTTCGGGATAATCATGAGAAACTGGATAATGACAGCTGGCATTTAGGACTGCCCGATAGCATTATTACCGATATTCGGAACAGTATTAAGCACCCTGATCGATTACCCTATTTTCAGCTTACGCCGTCGAGGAGACCAACCTTGAAGACCAAGATCGATCAGCTTCTTGAAGCCGGTGTTGTTCTTTTGGTAGGAACTGATAGTGGAATCCCTATGAAGTTTCACAGCCAATCTACCTGGAACGAATTGGATGTCTGGGTCAATGAATTCGGTATTGATCCTATGTATGCGATTCGTTCTGCAACATACTGGCCTGCTTTATGGATGGGTGTTGCTGATGAAGTTGGGACCATAACACCAGGCAAAGACGCAGATATAATAGCCGTTGATGGTGACGTGCTGCGTTATATTAGCTTACTTCAGGATGTAGACCTGGTAATAAAGCATGGTAAGCGGTATAAATAGTGGACGTTAGCTATCATAGAGAAGAGAAATTAAATGCACTTACCCATGGTCTGGGAATTCTGATGGGCCTGTTGGGATTCATTCTATTATGGGACAGGCAACCGAATGGCTCAGGTTATTCGGCTTTTTCGGTGGTGGTGTACAGCTGTTCGATTATCCTTTTGTTTACCGCTTCTACACTTTACCATTCCGTGAACCTTAAGGAGTTAAAGTCCAAGTTGAGAATTCTAGATCATATTTCGATCTATTATCTTATTGCCGGCACCTATACACCTGTGGCTTTAATTACCTTGATAAATGGAAATGGCTGGCTGATCTTTTATCTGATTTGGGCATTGGCACTCGGTGGTACCTGCTTAAAAATCTTCTTTACCGGCAGATTTGAGATCTTCTCTTTGCTCCTATACCTCATCATGGGCTGGATGATTGTCTTTGATTTAACTAATTTGATTGAAAACACCTCTGGTAGAGGGCTCTTTTTAATCTTTCTAGGTGGCGCATTCTACACAGTGGGAATCTTTTTTTATGTGGTTCGAAAAATACCATACAACCATTTGATCTGGCACATTTTTGTACTCGGAGGGGCTTTTAGTCATTGGATGTACATTTACCTGGATGTGATCCCGCAGCATTGATACTAAACAAAATAGGCAATTGTGATACCCAAAATGATTACGATCAGTTTTCTGATATTAACCTGGTGGCCTTTGGAACTTTCAAACAGTATTACCGTCGAAATATGAAGAAACACCCCGATAACCAAAGCCATTAAAGGAGCCTGATATTTTTGAAGAAGACTAAAATTATGAGCAAGATAACTCCCTAGAGGGGTCATCAATGAAAATAAGAGAATTATTCCGGCAGAATAGATCTTACTCAGTTTAGAATTGATAAGCAATATACTCAACACAACTGCGACGGGAATTTTGTGAATGATGATGCCCACCACAATCGGCTCGTAACTTTGAATTGGGATACCTTCAAGGAGTGCATGTATACAGAGACTAAGGAAGATAAGAACCGAAGCCCCCGGACGTTCAGAGGTATGTGGTCGATGACCATGCTCCAAGCCCTGAGAAAAAAATTCTAGAAAAATTTGCAATAAAATACCCAGTAATATAAATATTCCTATCGTTTTTGGATCTGTATCGCTATAAACATCCGGCAATAATTCAAATACAGTGAGTGCCAATAAAAAAGAACCGCTAAAGGCCAGTAGCAGTCTGAAGCCATGTTTTTTCTCGGGATTGATAACCAGAACAAAAATGTAGCTCAATAAGACTGAAAGTATAAGAAGTAGATAGATCACCTAATAGAATCGTTATTTCGCAAACTCCAAATTGGCGCTAAAATTAGTGTATTTTAGCGGGATTCTAGTCAATTGGTATGGAACGGAATTTTAAAATGATTGCAAAGACGTTTTACGGCTTTGAAGATATCCTGGTATCAGAACTACAGGATCTCGGAGCATCTAACATTTCTCCCGGAGTCCGCAGTGTGTCATTCGAAGGAGATTCAGGATTTATGTACAAGGCTAATCTATGTCTTCGCACCGCAATCCGCATACTCAAACCAATAGTCTCCTTTTCAATCCGCAGCGAAAAAGAGCTCTATCAGAAGATTTACGCGATGGACTGGGAAGCACTTTTTGGCCCGGATAATACATTTGCCATTTCGTGTTCTTTAAAATCGGAAAAATTCACTCACTCACTCTATATTTCGCAGAAAGTCAAGGACGCTGTAGTTGATAAATTCCGGGACAGTCTTGGCAAAAGGCCATCGGTAGATAAAGATATGCCGGATATTCAGATTCATATTCACATTCAGGCTAATCAGTGTCATGTATCTCTTGATAGTTCCGGCGATTCGTTGCACCTCAGAGGTTACAGAACAGCAACAAATATCGCTCCCATTAATGAAGTACTGGCCGCCGGACTGCTGTTGCTTAGTGGTTGGAGAGGGCAGTCTGACTTTCTTGATCCTATGTGTGGCAGTGGAACGATTTTAATTGAAGCGGCTATGATTGCCTGTAAGATACCAGCCAATATTAATCGAAAACAATTTGCCTTTCAGAAATGGGTTGATTTCCAACCCGAATTGTACGATACAATAGTGCAAAGCAGTCTTTCTAAAATCCGGGAATTTCATCTTAGTATTAGAGGATATGACAAAGCCCCTTCTGCAGTGACAAAGGCAATTCAAAACATTCAGAATGCAAACTTAGCAGAATACATAACAGTGGAGAGAGCGGATTTTTTTCATGCCGAAAAGAAAACGGAAAGGCATCTTCATATACTCTTTAACCCACCCTATGGCGAGCGACTTGATATTGACGAACGGGAATTTTATAAAAAGATCGGAGACAGTTTAAAAAGACACTTTGCGGGATCTGAGGCCTGGATGATTACGGGGAATCTGGAAGCGCTGAAATTTGTCGGTTTGAGACCTTCAAGAAAGATCAAGGTGTTTAATGCCAAACTGGAGTCGAGACTTGTTCAGTACAAGATTTACGAAGGTAGTAAGAAAGCGAAGTACAATATTGAGAATAAAAATGAAATGGATCTTCCCAAAAAGTAAAATGGGCCTCAGCGACCTATTCTTCCAAATCTTCTTTCTTTTTTGATTTTTTGTAGATCGGTATGAGATAGCTGAGTGAAACATTATAACCCACGCCAAATTTAGTGTCTTGTGTAACCTTACCGAATCCGGGAACCCAGAGATTTCGCATGCGGTCCGATTCCTTATTTGTCACAATAAATCCTAATCGGACTGAAGCTCCGGCAAAGAAATTTGCAAACAACTCAGCTTTAATCCCAAAGATAAATTCAAGCCAGGTAGTATTAAGGCCACTAAATTCTTCCGGAGGTTGTACACCCTCTACAAATCCATCCGGACTCCAATATCTGTTACTATCGAATAGGGTATAATTGTTGAGCGTCTGACTAAACGCACTAGCAGCATAACGACCCCCAATGAAGATAGAATTATTCATCCCATACCAATTCTCATAAGTATTAAAGTCGACACCGAGTTTCAAATAGCTACCAGAAACCTCAAAATCGTATATTTCAAATTGACCGGGATTAATATCAGAGCCGAGAGTCTCTGCCCTTGTCAATTTTTCATTTCCTAATTCGGCCGCGATATACAATTTATGTGTAATTCTGAAATCCCCCATAATTTCAAGGCCCTGATATTCATCATCAAAGAGGGTTCTGATCGGTTTACTCAGCTCAATTCCAAGCCGCAGCCCATATACTTGTTTATACTCAACACTGTCTACCGGAGGTTTTTGAGGCGCGGACTCCTGGCCGGCACTTGCACACAGCCACAGGAGAAAATAAATCTTAATGAAATATTTGAACATGGGCGCTTGCCTGAGAGTTGATGGTTGAGGAAATTATTTCTATGCTCTGGATCCAGTTTTCTGCATCGGTGGTAAGTGACTCATTCAATTCATCATAATTTGCAATAAAACCACATGCCTTGGACACAAATACTTCCTGAGTGGTATAGGAAAAGCTAAGTGTATCAATGTTACCGGTCTCAGCATCGTCTTCTGTTGCCGAATCCAATATCAGTAAGAAACCAGTATCCGGTTGATTAATTCTCAGCGGAATGGAAATGGAATCCAGAGAGGAACGATCGGTAAAGGTATCTACCGGACTCTCCTGCCCCAGGCCTTGAACCCTTAAACTACTTACCGTTTTAGGTTCTTCAGGATTTTCTGCATCGTAAAATGTAATAATTAGCAAAGGAGTATCCCCTTCTACGCATATATCATCTTTTTCACAAGAATTGATAAGGATGAATCCAAGGATTATAAGGAAAATGGCCCGTAATTTGTGCATAAGTGTTCTAAAGTATTCTATGATCATTTGCAGACGGGATCTTATTGGATGCGTTTCTCCAAAAGTACAACATTTTCTACGTGGTGGGTCTGGGGAAACATATCGACAGGCTGGATTTTTTTTATTTCGTAAACTTCCTTCATTAGTGCCAAATCCCGGGCTTGGGTAGCGCTGTTACAGCTGACATATATAATTTTCGGAGGTTCGATTTTTAATATTTGAGCGACTACTTTTTTGTGCATTCCATCCCGTGGAGGATCCGTTATTACAATATCCGGACTCCCATTCTCTGCCACAAGACTTTCATTAAAAATATCCTTCATATCCCCTGAAAAGAAAGAAGTATTATTAATATTATTCTGATTGGCATTGTAGTCTGCAGAGCGGATCGCATCGGGCACTGCGTCAATTCCAATAATTCGTTTGGCCTGCCTTGCCAAATACAAAGCGATGGTACCCGTACCCGTATAAAGATCATATACGGTTTCATTACCGCTAAGATCTGCAAAATTGCGAATCACCTGATACAGCACCAGGGCCTGAACTGAATTCGTCTGATAGAAAGATTTAGCTGTAATCCTAAAATTCAGATCTTCCATTTGCTCAAATATGTGGTCCTGTCCTTTAAAGCAAGAAATTTCCAGGTCGTAAATCGTGTCATTAGCCTTGCTATTTACAACATAAAGAAGGGAATTGATTTCAGGAAACTTACCAGCGATAAATTCCAGTAAGTCTTCCCTTGTGTCAGGATCATCCTCAAAGAATTGTAAAAGGACCATCAACTGACCTTTGGATGAAGTGCGAATCATAAGAGTTCTCAAAAGGCCGGTTCTGTTTCTGGGTGAGTAAAAGGAAATTCCTTTTTCCACGGCATACTGCCTAATTGCCAATCTGATCTCGTTGGAAGGTGATTTCTGCAGATGACAATGATGAATGTCCAGGATCTTATCCCACATGCCGGGAATGTGAAATCCCAGGGCATTTCTGTCCTCTATTTTTTCACCCTTTTCAATTTCTTCAGGGGTTAACCAACGATTGTCAGAAAATGAGAACTCAAGCTTATTTCTGTATTCATACTCCTCTTTACAACCTATTATGGGCAAGGATTCATCAAATTCGAGATGTCCTATGCGTCGCAGGTTATTAATCACCTCTTTTTGCTTGTAATAAAGCTGGTGTTCATAACCCATGTCTTGCCATTTACACCCACCACAGACACCAAAATGCTCACAACGAGGTTCTACGCGCTTTTCCGACAATCTGTGAAACTGAGTGGCAAGGCCTTCAAAATAAGCCTTCCTTTTTTTGGTGGTCAGGACATCAATAATATCACCGGGCACGGCATTACTAACAAAAATAACCCTTCCGTCTGGTGCCTTTGCTACTGCCTTTCCCTTAGCTCCTGCATCTATCACCTCCAGCTGCTCGAATAATTGTCTGACCCTCTTTTTTCGCATGGCGCAAATGTACTACTTATAGATTTTCAATTATATTATCTTTAGTAAGAATCACCCACATAGCCTGTAATTAATTGAACCTTTTTGTAATTCCTCTGTCTTTATATCAGGATCACTTATGGGAAATGCAGATAAAATTTTTGACGGATTGCTCGTTTTGCAATTCCGGTCCGGACAGACAAAGGCCATTTCCTTGTTGGTTAAGCGGTATCAGATGAAACTGTGCAAACACGCATTCTGGTACATCAAGGATGTTGACGTGGCAAAAGATATCGTCCAGGACAGTTGGAGCGTTATGATCCGCAAAATGAATACATTAAAAGATCCGAATAGTTTCGGGAGCTGGGCAATGCGGATAGTTACGAGGAAGTCGCTGGATTACCTAAATCAGAATAGATTATTAAGGGAAAAACAAAAGGAGTTATATAATCAAAGATATGTGTCCGAAGCAGAAGACAGGGAGGAGGATCAATTAGAAAGTATCCGAGCAGCTTTAAAGCAATTAACGAACGCACAGAAGACGGTTATGCGACTGTTTTATATAGAGGGCTATTCCTTAAATGAAATTAGTGAAATACTTGAGATATCCACGGGTACGGTAAAGTCGAGACTATTCCATGCCCGGGAAAAATTAAAATTGATAATTAAATCAAAAAATCATGAAAAATAGCAGAGAAAAAATTGACGACCTGATCAAGGAAGCTTTAACTGAAGAAGAAGCAACTTTTTACGATGAGTTGGAAGAGCCTAATTTAATGGGTAAGTTGGGAGGTGTATTCAAAGGGAAACTCGGTTGGCTTATAGGACTAATGAATGTCATAAACTTGATCTTTTTTGTATTGATGGTCTATTGTGTTGTCCAGTTTTTTGATGTTTCTGAAACCAATGAACTAATAAAATGGGCCTCCGGCGGATTTGCTTGCGCTTTAGCCATGAGTATGATTAAATTGTTTGTCTGGCTGCAAATGGACAAAAATGACATTCTCCGTGAACTTAAAAGGTTAGAACTGCAATTGGCTTCATTGGCGGCTAAATCCAAGGTCTAATCTGTAGTTGGGGTTGCGAATAATATTTTAAGAATTTTGTAGTTTTACGAGGCATTACCGGATGATTTCTCTCCTTAAGAAGGAATTCTGATGTTTGATTTAAAAATTTTAGGAAGATGTCTGTTTTAGAAAAATTTTCGTCTAAGGAAGCCATGGCTCTGGAGCAGCAATACGGTGCACAGAACTATCATCCGCTTCCCGTAGTCCTGAATAGGGGAGAAGGGGTATTTGTTTGGGATATTGAAGGAAACAAATATTATGATTTTTTATCTGCTTATTCGGCGGTTAATCAGGGGCATTGTCACCCAAGGATAATTAGCGCCTTAAAAGATCAGGCTGAAAAGCTTACACTTACCTCGCGTGCCTTTTATAACGATATGCTCGGAAAGTATGAGAAGTTCGTTACGGATTTTTTTGGGTTTGATAAGGTTTTGCCCATGAATACAGGAGCTGAAGCGGTGGAGACGGCGATTAAACTGGCACGCAAATGGGGCTATGAGAAAAAAGGTATCCATTCAAACCAGGCCAAAATCATCGTTTGCCAGAACAATTTTCACGGCAGAACTATTACGATTATTTCTGCTTCCAATGATCCTGCAGCAACCGAGAATTTCGGTCCATATACTCCCGGAATAGTCTCTATCCGATACGATGATCTCAATGCCTTAAGAGAAGCATTGGAAGATCCTAATGTGGCTGCGTTCCTGGTAGAACCTATTCAGGGTGAAGCCGGTGTATATGTTCCCGATAATGATTATCTGAAAGAGGCATACAAGATATGCAAGGATAAAAATGTACTATTTATTGCTGATGAAGTTCAGACCGGTATTGCAAGGACGGGTCGCTTGTTGGCCTCATGTGGTGACTGTTCGTGTAGCGATAAGCTCTGCAGCGGTGTGCCGGATGTTAAACCGGATATTTTAGTCCTTGGGAAAGCTTTATCTGGTGGAGTACTACCTGTTTCTGCCGTATTGGCCAGTAAGGAGATCATGGAGGTTATCCGGCCTGGAAATCATGGGTCCACTTTTGGTGGGAACCCTTTGGCCTGTGCTGTGGCAATTGCAGCTTTAGAAGTAGTGCGAGATGAGGACCTCGCCAGAAATGCTGAGTACCTTGGAAAGATTTTCAGGGATGAGATGCAGAAACTGATTCAAAAGACCAATCTGGTAACCCTTGTAAGAGGTAGAGGATTGCTGAATGCCATTGTAATTAACGACACTGAGGACAGTTCTACGGCCTGGGATATTTGTATTGCACTCAAGAAAAACGGATTGTTGGCTAAACCCACTCATGGGAATATCATTCGATTTGCGCCACCCTTGGTTATGACCGAGGATGAATTACTTGATTGCATTGGGATAATTTGCAAAACAATCCTTGAATTTAAAGCGAAATAGTATCACAAAAAAACCCGGCCAATAGCCGGGTTTTGATTTTTTATTGCAAAAACTTAAGAGCGTATCTCTTTAATTCTTGCTTTTTTACCTGTTAATTCCCTAAAGTAAAAAATACGAGCTCTTCTTACTTTTCCTTTCTTGTTAACTTCAATTTTCTGGAGTGCAGGCATATGCACGGGAAAGATTCTTTCCACACCAACAGTTCCAGACATTTTACGAATAGTAAAAGTTTCTGTAGCTCCAGATCCCTTACGCTGGATTACCACACCTTTAAAAAACTGTGTTCTTTTCTTTTCACCTTCCTTAATCTCGTAGTAGACAGTTATGGTGTCTCCCGCAGAAAATTTCGGGAATTCTTTTTTTGGTACGAATTCGTTTTCAACAAAATTAATTAATGAGTCCATGGCCTCAATATTTAATGGTTTATTAAAAGCAACATTCACGTACTTCGTCAGAGGTTGAATTTAATCGAATGCAAAAATATACATTAAATAAGAATCTACAAGCGATATAACCCCTTTTTTAGATCTATTCCTTCAGACGAATGGTTTTGTTTTTTCGCGGATATGCTGGAATACAAATAGAATTAACCCAATTGCGAAAATGAGGTAACAAAATTCGCTTAAACCATAACTAAAGCCCTGATATTTCAAAAGTTCCTCCGGATTTCCGGTTTTGGCAACTACGACGTTGGTAATGACTGTGGTGATACTCATTAAAAAAGTAAGCAAACTTCCTGTCAGCAACAGAACGGAAGCAAGGCTTCTTTCCTTTATTATTAAAACGATACAAGCTATTAAAATTATCAGTTGTGTTAGGAATGCCAGGACATACCCAAGCGCAAAATATTCTAAATATGTTTCCGTCATTTAAAAATAGATAGGTTTAAAATTTGCTTTTACTAGCTGGGATAATATCTTTCTAGTACTAGATTTGAAACGGAAACTGAAGCCAATTATTATTTTAATAAGTCGGGCCGAAGTTTCTTCGTTCGCTTAAGAGCCTGTTCTTCGCGCCATTTTTCAATTTCCGGGAAGTTACCTTTTAGCAGTATTTCAGGAACTTCTATTTCTTTGTATTTTCTTGGACGTGTATATACCGGGGGTGCTAACAGATCGTCCTGGAAACTATCGGTCAATGCCGATGTTTCATCATTCAATACACCAGGTAAGAGACGAATAATTGTATCGGCCAGTACAGCGGCTCCTAACTCTCCACCAGACATTACATAGTCGCCTATGCTTATTTCTTTAGTGATTATCGTATCCCTTACCCTTTGATCTACCCCCTTGTAATGACCGCAAAGTATGATGAGGTTTTTAGACAATGAGAGCTTATTTGCCATTTTCTGGTTGAGTTGCTCTCCATCCGGTGTCATATAAATTACCTCATCGTATTCTCGTTCTTCCTTCAGTGCGCTTATGCATTTATCAATTGGTTCGATCATCAGAACCATTCCGGCACCGCCGCCGAACTGATAGTCGTCTACCTGCTTATAGGAATCGGAAGTGTAATCCCTTAAATTATGAAGATGTACCTCGACAATGCCTTTGTCTATTGAGCGTTTTAAAATGGAGGCCTCAAAAGGGCTTGTCAACAGTTCTGGCAAAACCGTAATTATATCGATTCTCATTGAAGTATTCTATCGGTTAAACTGCGGTCCAAAAGTAATGAAAACAATGCGTATCCTTTACCCAGCCTAATTTTTCATAAAGTTTCTGAGCAGGATTATCCGTAGCCGTTTCGAGTGCCAGACCTTTGTAATTCTTCCCTCTGCAAACTTCTTTTGCCTTATTGAGCAGCAGTTCGCCTATGCCCTGATTTCTGTAATGATCACTTACAAAAAGGTCATTGAGTATAAAAATTGGCAGCATACTTACAGATGAGAAAGAAGTGTATAACAATATAAATCCGACCGACGCCCCATTTATCTGTGCCAGGTAAATTATACATTCATCATTTTGCAGGCGGTCGTTTAAAAACAGCTTCGCTGCTGCTTCATTGGAAGGCTGCTCGTAAAAAACTCTGTATTGGTCAAAAAGTGGAACGACATCTTCTAAATGAGATGTCGATGCCCGGATAATATTCACCATAATAAAAAAGCTCCTGACGGAGCTTTTAATTAATTAGACTTTTTGTACTTGTTAATTTCGTCCTGCAGTTGCCTGCTTATTTTTTGCTCGCGCTCAAGTGCACGCCGCCTGTGACTTTCATATTCAATTTCAAGATCAGACAACTTGGTCTTTGCTTCCTGGGTCAAATAATTACTGTTTCTGAATTTATATATAAACAGCAATAACAATAGTAATAAGCCTGCAATCACCGTCCACAATATAAAGTTATATGTGCTTTTCGACACGAAGGCTCCCAAAAGTGAAATGCTGTCTTTTTCTTCGGTAACCGAGCTCAAATTACTTTTTGTATCCTCTAATTGTTTATTTAATGCAGCAATAGAAGATTCATGTGTAGTAATAGTAGTATTTAGTTCGGCAGCATTTTTGTTGGCCTCATTAATTGTGTCGTTAACATTTTTTCTCAGTTTGTTAAGATTAATCAGACGCACTACCTCATACCTTTTTCCCTCTGAATTGTAATTGCCTGATCTCTTGTAGAGATACTCAAACTGACTATCTATGGTACCTCCATCTAAGGAGAGTTGATCTTCTTCTTGCTGGCCTTTAACCAACTGTACCGGGAGCATGATCAGTGCAAGGATCATGGCTGCTTTGGTAAAACCTTTCATTTAAATTGCTCTTAATTATAGTTAGTGATCTTGGAGGGAACTAAAGTACTTCAATAATATTAATAAAGAAAAAAAATCGGTATTTGGTGCTCTACAGTAAGATAGATACGAATAAAGTTCATTAGTCGGTTGTTACTTGATGCTAATAGTAGGTAAATCTCCTGACTTTAGCCACGTATTTTGCCAGGCGTATCACCTGGTGTGCGTAACCGAATTCATTATCGTACCAAACATATAATACAATGCTCTTCCCATCCGGGGAAACAATTGTGGCCGTGCTATCATATATAGCCGGGGCCGATGTTCCAATTATATCTGTAGACACGAGCTCATTGCTAAGCGAATATTTAATTTGTTCTACAAGGTCGCCTTCAAGCGCATATTTTTTTATAATGGTGTTAAGACTCAATTTGGAAGTCTTGTTTTTTACTTCCAGTTGTAATATCGCAAGTGAGCCATTCGGAACCGGAACTCGTATCGCATTGGAGGTGAGTTTCCCCTTAAGTACCGGGATGGCCTTGGCAACGGCCTTTTGGGCTCCTGTTTCCGTAATCACCATATTGAGTGCAGCCGCACGTCCTCGTCTGTATTTACCGTGCATATTATCGACCAGGTTTTGATCATTGGTATATGCGTGTATGGTTTCTATATGCCCTTTTTTGATTCCCAAAGAATCTTCGATCACTTTAAGCACAGGGGTAATCGCATTGGTTGTGCAAGAAGCAGCCGAATATATTGTTTCAATATCCGGATCAAATTCTTTCTGGTTTACACCGTGGACTATATTGGGGATGTCCTTGGCCGGTGCGGTGAGAATCACTCTGGACGCACCTTTGGATCTCAAATGTTGTTCCAATGCCTTTCTTTCCCTAAACGCACCGGTATTGTCAATGATCAGGGCCTCTCGGATGCCGTAACGAGTATAGTTCACATTTCCAGGATCATCCGAACTTATCATATGGACTGTAGTTCCGTTGATAACCAGTGCCATCTTCTCAAAGTCGGTTTCAACAGTTCCGGTAAATTGGCCATGTACTGAATCTGTTTTTAAAAGAGTGGCTCTTTTTTCGAGGATCTCCGCATCTAATTTACCACGTGTTACAACAGCCCTAAGTCTCAGCTGATCTCCTTTACCCGTCTTTGCCATTAATTCTCTGGCCAATAGTCTGCCAATCCTTCCGAATCCATATAGAACAACATCCCTGGGACGTATCTCTCGCGATTTTTTTGAGTCCTTTAATTTATCAATAATAAAGGTTTTGGCATCGTAATGGTGCTTTTGATTATCGCCGTGATACTCATAAGTCAATTTACCAATATCCAGTTTGGAAGGCGGGAGCATTACATCATTGATGGCTCTTAATAATTCCACCGAATCAAAAATTGATATGGGTTTTTGTACAAACTGACCTGCGTACTCATGCAGGTTAATTATGTCACTTACATTTTTGTCAATTACCTGATTCTTAAACAGGACTACTTCGATCCCTCTGTCGTACCAGAGGTTACTTATAATCTTAATAAATTCAGTAGTGGCTTTTCGCCTGTCGGCCTGGAATGCCAGTTCCTTTTCGTAAGTATGGACTGTACGCATGAACCTTCTTTTAATTTTTTGCAAAATTATAGTTTTCTATCGTTTTTGCACAGGATTTCTAATTAAAAAAGCGCCCTGTCAGGGGCGCTTTTTTTCTTGTCTTAACAAAAAACCTATTGAAAGATAACACGTTCTCTTTCACCATCCTTATTAACGAGCATAATGCTTGTTTTACCATATTTGGAAATCTGTGAAAAATGTGTTTGTGCATCATCGATATTTTTTATTTCTTCCCCGTCTACTTCAATAATAACCTTGCCGTCAAGTCCATAACCACTATAGGTTTCTGGAACACCGGTAATTTTCACGCCGTGTTTTGTCTTGAAGAGCTTCTTGTCCTTTTCGTTTAGATTCTTTACGGCCAGACGCATCACCGGAACAACCAAAGTTTGACGTTCTTTAAGCACCACATCTAATTCCAGATAATCACCTTCTCTTTCAATGGTTACCTGAACTTCGTCGCCAGGTCTTTTGGCAGAAATATAGCCGGTCAGGTCAGCAAAGCGTCTGATCCTGATATCATCGACCTTGGTAATGACATCGCCCGATTTTAAGCCGGCTTCATATGCGCCGGAATCCTCTTCAATACTTTCAACAAAAACCCCATCTACCTCATTGACACCTTTTTCAATGGCGTATTGTGAATTTGCGGGAATGGTGCTGATGCCCAGGATCCCACTCTGGACATTGCCGTACTCCATTATATCTTCTACCACTTTTTTGGCTATGTTGCTGGGTACAGCGAAGGAATAGCCAATATAGGATCCCGTCTGAGAGGTGATCGCAGTATTGATCCCAATAAGATCGCCATAGATATTTACCAGGGCTCCGCCACTGTTACCCGGATTCACTGCCGCATCAGTTTGAATAAAGGACTGCCTTCTGCCCAGATCCCTTGCTTTTGCACTTACAATGCCTGCTGTTACCGTAGAAGTCAGATTAAAAGGATTTCCAACAGCCAGTACCCATTCCCCAATTTTGGCGTTGTCCGAATCGCCGAACGCCAGATAGGGCAAACGTTCTTCTGTATTGATCTTGATTAGCGCAATGTCAGTAGTTGCATCTGTACCTATAATCTCCGCATCGTAGGTCTTATTATTATTTAGAGTGACCTTTAATTCGGTAGCTTTTGATATTACGTGATTATTGGTTACAATATGACCATCGGGCGTAATGATGACTCCGGACCCGGTACCAACTTGAGATCGCTGTTTATTTTCAGACCCGTAAAAGAATTCCCAAACGCTTGAAGGTCCACTGCTTACGGTAACGTTCTTTACGTGTACCACAGCATTTACAGTCTTTTCGGCTGCTATTGTAAAATCTACCTCGTTGATCCCGGCCTTATTGATGGAAGAAGGTGTTTCACGAGTCGAAAATACAGGAAGATCAGTGTTGTTCGACACTAAGGTATACTGAGGTTCCTTTTCAAATTTCTTGTAGATAATTAGGGTAAGTGTGGCTGCAATCAATGCGACAATAAATAAACCTGCAATTCTTTTCATAGTGGCTTCTTGTATTGAATTATTTAGGTATAAAATTAACAGTTTTTTCTCGCTCAATTAATGCTTTAACGAGTTTTTAACTGCTAAATTATGCATAAATAAAATCCTATCTTTGTCGCTTAGCAAGCTCGATGGATTTAATTTTTTACAAATATCACGGTACCGGAAATGATTTTATCCTGATCGACAACCGGACGGGGAATTTTCCCAAAGCCGATGAAGATCTTATCAGTCTGCTGTGCCAAAGGCATGTGGGAGTTGGTGCTGATGGGCTTATCTTATTGGAAAACGATCCGCAAAATGACTTTAAGATGGTGTATTACAATGCCGACGGAAGGATAGGTAGTATGTGTGGTAATGGCGGGCGATGTATAGTGGCATTTGCAAGAAAACTGGGTCTGATTTCTGAAAAGGCCAAATTTTTGGCTTCAGACGGCGTTCATGAAGCTACCATTGAAGGAGATATAGTAAACCTGAAGATGCAGCAGGTTACTTTAATACGCGAAAAACCGGACTATATATTTCTGAACACAGGATCTCCTCATCATGTACAGCTTGTTGATGACCTGGTTTCCCTGGATGTAAAAACGGAAGGGAAGCGACTTAGGTACGGGCTTTATGGTGAAAAGGGAAGTAATATAAATTTTACGGAATTAGCCGGTCATAATTCCTTTGCAGTAAGGACTTATGAAAGAGGAGTTGAGAATGAGACGCTATCCTGTGGAACCGGGGTTACAGCTGTGGCTTTAGGCATGCATCACCTGGGGCATGCAACAGCAGAAGTGATACGAATAATTACCAAAGGAGGTGATCTCGAGGTTAGTTTTGGTAAAAATGCCGGCAATTATGTAGATATTCGACTCAAAGGACCTGTCAAGGAGGTTTTTAAGGGAACCATAACATGGTAAAGTTAAAAGGAGATATCGTTTATTTAAGGGCATTGGAACCCGAAGATCTCAATTTTCTTTACAAATTGGAGAACAATCCTGAAATCTGGGAAGTAAGCGGAACCTTAACCCCATATTCAAAACACGTACTTCAACTCTACTTGAAAAATTCACATCGGGATATTTTCGAAGTTAAACAGTTGAGGCTCTGTATTTGCAATAATGAAAATGAAGTAATCGGATTAATAGATCTTTACGATTACGACCCTAAACACCGCAGGGCAGGAGTGGGCATAATCATAATGGAAAAAGACCAAAGAAACAGGGGAGCAGGGACCGAGGCACTTTCCTTAATGATCAAATATGCATTTTCTATACTAGACCTCCGACAAATTTACGCCAATGTAGGGGAAGAAAATGCCGCGAGTATTAAGCTTTTCGGTAAACTCGGTTTTGAGAACGCAGGTTTGAAAAAAGATTGGATAAGAGCCGGAAGTTCCTACAAAAGTGAATATTTGTTCCAAAAGATCAATACATAATGTACCTCAGGAAAATTCTATTAGCGGTAGTCCTAATTGGCCTGGTTGTAGCAGGCGGAGTTGCCTATATGATTTATGGAGCTCTATTTTCACCGAACACTAATTTTTCTGAAGAGGAGGTGTATGTCTATATCCCCACTGGCAGCAGTTTCTCCGAGGTTAAAGAACGCATATCACCATTTTTAGAGGACTTCACAACCTTCGAGGCTGTTGCGAAGCGAAAAAAATATGTCGATTATGTAAAAGCCGGACGGTATCGTATTGTTAATGGAATGAATAACAATGAGGTTATCAATTCACTTCGCATTGCAAATGTTCCCATATCTGTTTCGTTTAACAATCAGGAAACGCTGGCAGACCTGGCTGGCCGAATCGGTTCTCAAATAGAAGCAGATAGTTTGTCATTATTAACTGTGCTTGCGGATTCAACATTTCTGAGAACACGCGGGCTTGATGAATTTACAGGTATTGCCTCCTATATCCCTAATACCTATGAATTTTTTTGGAATACCTCTGCAGCGTCTTTTCAGGAACGCATGATCGACGAATACGAGAAATTCTGGAATACAGAACGAAAGCAGAAGGCTGCGGCGATAAAATTAAGACCGCTCGAGGTAATTTCTCTGGCATCTGTCGTCCATAAAGAAACGGCCAAAATCGAAGAAAGGCCGCGGGTGGCCGGTGTATACCTGAATCGTATAAAGCGAAATATGTTGCTACAGGCCGATCCGACGGTCATTTACGCTATAAAAAGAGAAAGCGGGAATTTTGATACCGTGATCAAAAGAGTGCTGTATCGCGATCTGGAACTTGATTCACCTTACAATACATATAAATATAAAGGAATCCCTCCTGGTCCAATAACTATGCCCGATATTACCGCAATTGATGCCGTTCTCAATGCCGAAAAGCACAAATATTACTACTTCGTAGCCAATATTGAAAACTTCGGATACCACCTATTTGCTGAGACTTTGGCACAACATAACCGGAATAAAGCGCAGTATATCCGATGGATAAATGAACAAAATGTTAACAGATAGGTTTTTTGTCCATAATTGCATACAACTCGCCTAAAAGCGGCCAGAATTAAGAAATTCTTGGGTTTTTTCGCACAGATGGAACTTATCTTTGTAAGGTGAAATTTAAGCATGTACATGTGCTGTAAGTCTTAAGAAAATAACTATATGAAAAGGTTGATAAGTAGCATCTGCCCACTTATCATGATCCTATTTTTAGCGAGTTTTAGTTTTAAGTCGGAAAGAGTACGCAAAGTACCGGCAGCGCTAAAAGTAGTAGAACCTACGATGGTTTTGTACCCCCAATACAAAATCAATGCTGAGCCAAAAGAGGTGAATCCGCCCTTCCTTGGAAGTACTTTTCACGGGTTTAAAGAGGCACTTGCCTTTAGTGAATCCCGAGGTAATTATTTTATAATCAATACATTGGGGTATATTGGTAAGTATCAATTTGGTATTGGTACACTGCAACTGATGGGTGTCTATAACGCCACTCAATTCCTTAATGATCCAGGTTTACAAGAAAAGGTATTTAATACTAATATTGCGCGAAACAAATGGATCCTGAGAAAAGACATCCTTCTTTTTAGTGGGAAGAAAATTCGCGGAATCAAGATCACCGAATCTGGCATCCTGGCTGCAGCTCATTTGGCTGGACCTGGCAACGTTAGAAAATATCTTCGCTCCTTTGGAAGGTATAATGTACAGGACGCCTATGGCACCGCTATTTCAGATTATATTGCGCGGTTTTCAGGATACGATGTATCGAATGTTTCTGCCAAACGTAATCCAAGAGTCTGATAAATCAAGTACGTTGTTAAGTTGAAATGACTTTGGAGGATACCAGGGTTCATTGGGCGTGAATTATAAAAATCGTAGGTCTTTTATGCAGATCTACCTCTTCCTGTCTCCATTCCTCGATTGTTTTGGTTCGAATATACTCCGTGGGTAGTGTTAAGTCTGCAGCAATGCACAATAGGGTCGATCCGTGCAGCACATTAAGAAATTCTTCAAATAATTTGTTGTTTCTATAGGGTGTTTCAATGAATATCTGGCTTTGCTGCGAGGCCCCGGATAGTTTCTCATATTTTTTGACAGCCGATTTTCTCGCCCGTGCGTCTATTGGTAAGTAACCGTTGAAAGCAAAATTTTGACCATTTAGTCCACTTGCCATCAAAGCGAGAAGTATTGAAGAAGGACCTACCAATGGAACCACCTTTATCTTGCGCTCATGGGCAATACGGACTATTTCCGAACCGGGATCGGCTATTGCAGGGCAGCCGGCTTCAGAAAGCACACCAACATTAAAACCTTCCATGCAGGGATTGAGGTAGGAAGGTAGTATAGCTGGTTCGGTAAATTTGTTTAAAACAAATAAATTAAGATCGGGTTGAGATTTACGGGGACTGATCTTTTTTATGAATCTTCTGGCCGACTTTTCATTTTCAACAATATAGTGGTCTATTTCCTCAATGGCCCTCTTTATTGAAATCGGTAATACTTCCAACGGTTCATTATCGCCAAGGGTAGTGGGTATTAAATAAAGCTTACCCTGATTTTTACTCCTGGCCATAATCCTTGTTTTGTATCTTAAAAATACGTTGCACTACCGATTCACACGCCTGATCTATCATTTCGAAAACCATTTCAAAACCGCGCTCCCCGCCGTAATAGGGATCGGGCACTTCTCTGGTTCCCAGATTAGTTTCATCTAGTAATAACCGGACTTTTTGAAGTTGTTCCGGACCTTCGGCCATAGAAGCTATATCACTATAGTTACTTTGATCCATCGCATAGATTAAATCGAATTGTAAAAAATCAGCGCTGGTAAAAACCCGACATCGTTGATCTGTTATATCTATGTTGTTTTTTTTAGCGACGGCTATGGATCGAGAATCGGGCAGACTACCTATGTGGTAACCCGCAGTGCCCGCCGAGTCTACAAAGACCAATTGCACGTCTACTTTAGATTTTAACAGGCCTTCTGCTAAGGGGGATCTGCAGATATTACCCAAGCACACCATCAGTACTCTGGTTCGCATGGCGTATCAGGAAAATTTCTTGGTTAGGTCTTCTATATATTTGCGGAATTGCTTATCAGTTTCCGCTAAATTATCTACAGTTTTACAAGCGTGAAGTACAGTTGCATGGTCCCTTTTCCCTATTTGGGATCCAATACTCGCCAGGGATGCTTTAGTAAACTTCTTTGCGAAGAACATGGCGAGTTGCCTGGCTTGAACAATATGTCTCTTTCGCGTCTTGGATTGAAGTGTGGCTACATCCATTTCGAAGTAATCTGACACCACTTTCTGAATGTAGTCTATAGAGACTTCTCTTTTTGTATTCTTTACAAATTTTTCAACAACCTGCTGCGCCAATTCCAGGGTTACCTCTTTCTTGTTAAAAGAAGATTGTGCAATCAAAGAAATAATAGCACCCTCCAACTCCCGGATATTTGTTTTAATGTGTTTGGCCACATATTCCACAATTTCGTCTGGCATTTCTACACCGTCGCGGTATAACTTATTTCTCAGGATGGAGATTCGTGTTTCGTAATCCGGATTTTGAAGTTCAGCAGAGAGTCCCCATTTAAACCTCGACAAAAGACGCTGCTCAATGTCCTGCATATCTACCGGTGCCTTATCTGAAGTTAAAATAACCTGCTTTCCGTTCTGGTGTAAGTGGTTAAAGATGTGAAAAAACACATCCTGTGTCCCGGATTTTCCACTAAAAAACTGCACATCATCAATAATGAGTACATCGATTAGTTGGTAAAAGTGGATAAAGTCATTCCTTGTATTTTTTTTGACCGATTCAATGTACTGTTGAGTAAATTTTTCGGCCGAAATATAAAGCACTGTCCTATCCGGGTACTTATCCTTAATTTCAACTCCAATAGCATGAGCCAAATGGGTTTTTCCAAGGCCTACCCCTCCAAAAACCAAGAGTGGATTAAAGGATGTGCCTCCCGGTTTGTTGGCAACAGCTAAACCTGCAGATCGGGCAAGCCGGTTGGAGTCTCCTTCTAAGAAATTGTCAAAGTTGTAATTAGGATTTAATTGGGATTCTATTTTTATATTTCGAATACCTGGAATTACAAATGGGTTTTTTAGTTGCGGATTTTTAGAGTGTATAGGTACATCCATTTCCTGTGGTGATACCTGCCCTCTGTTAGCGCTTGGTATTTTTTCGGTAAACGGCTCCCGGTTGCCATAAGTGTTTTCCATTTTAATAATGTAAACCAGCTTGGCTTGGTCACCTAATTCCCGCGTGAGAGCCACTTTAAGTAATTTTACATAGTGCTCTTC
>JBPCUI010000208.1:0-3302 GCA_051011235.1 Flavobacteriaceae bacterium | reverse complement strand
GTAGTAAGCTCCTACATGACGGCCATCTACTAAAGCGTGATGTACCTGAACAGATACGGGCAGTAAAGTTTTATTCTCCGAGCTGTAAAATTTACCCCAACTTATCCTGGGGACACAATCTCCCGGGTGTTCCTGCATGGCATGTTGCATACTGGTAAATCTAATCCAGGGTAGGCCGGAAAGAAATAGATAATCATCTCTGCCTTCTTCATCCTCAAAATCAGGATCCTGCCACATTTTTTCCTGAATTGCCTTAGCCTTTTGAACAAACTTGTCATAATCCGAACTATAAGGCACCGTACAAAAACTGAACACATCTACTGATTCCGTAGACACGGTATAGGAAGGATGAACAGCTTTATGTTCGACAACGTCATCGCCCCTAATGCGCCATCTGAATTCAGGGATCTCATTAGCAGTTCGTGTGAGAAAATAAACCAGGGATATGGAAAAGGGAAGCTTGTGATCCTTGATATATCTTTCGAATAATGTAATATCTACCTGGGCGGTGATATTAAAATGAGGGTGGTTCATCTCCCTGAAAAAGTCAAAATGCTTTTTCCGATGTGGATTTGTAAACTGAACCTTTTTCATGGGAGATCCCCTGACTTAGTACTTAGCTGACTTCCCTGTATTGGACGTCCGCAAAATGAATGCCCTGATATCATCATTGGCCTGTTTCAAATCTTCGCGCCTCAAATACATCATATGCCCGCTTCTATACCCTTTAAATTCAAATCGGTCTTTCATACGGCCGCTAGGATCAACCTGCCACATGGTATACTTAGCATTAAAGTAAGTGGTGGCTCCATCGTAGTAACCACTTTGGACCAACACGTTCAAATAAGGATTTTGGGCCATTGCCTGCCGCAAATTATCCCGTGTATTGTCATTCTCGTTATCCCAGGGTCTGACTGGGCCAAACATATTGTACTTTATATCTGTCTTGAAGTTTAATTCTTCCTGTAGGTAGTAATTAATTGCCGGCGTGAAACTATGAAGCCAGGAAGTTAACTCAGCGCTGTAATCGGGCGATGTACCGGCTAATTTTTTATCAATTCCGAGGTATCGGCTGTCCAGTCTACCCACATTATATCCCCCGCGGTCTCTGAGCAAGGCTTTCCAAAAATATCGAGTAGGAATATCCAAATTTTGATCCAGAACCTCTTTCTTACTCAGGCCGGAATAATATGCCATTTTCTCGGCAACCAGATTTTTTTCTGTTTCCCCAATAAAGCCACCCTTGGCTATGGCCGGAATTACTGTATTTATGGTGTATTCTTCAGCTTCAGGTAAGATTTCCAGGAGATCTTTTTGTTGCAATTCTGGCGATAGTGCCTTTTGATGCCATGCCGCAGCAGTGTAGTAGGGGAGGTTTAACGCACTGCTAACTGGGCCACCCACACGGATCACTTTGTAATCAGCAGGAGATACCATGATCACCCCGTTCAAATACATCCATTGTTGATTTTGAAGTGCTAGCGACAAGCCCATGACACGTGTCCCGCCATAACTCTCTCCTACAATATACTTGGGCGAACTCCACCGATTATTACGAGTGACGAACGTATTTAACCATTCTGCCAGGTATTTTACATCGGCATTAATACCGAAAAATTTACTGCGATCTACTTTTTCCCCCGATTCGGGAATCGTTCTGGAATACCCGGTGTTTGCCGGATTTACATATACAATATCTGTCACATCTAAAACAGAATACGGATTGTGGCGAACGCCATAGGGTTGCACAGGATATCCCTCATCATCAATATTCAAAATTCTTGGACCGGTATACGCAAGGTGCATCCATACAGAACCTGAACCCGGACCACCATTAAATGAGATCAATAGGGGTCTGGCTTGGCGATTTTTCACCCCATTCCTGGTGTAATATGTATAGTGGAGCGCTGCAATAGGCTGTCCCTGTTCATCCCAAACGGGTTGTGTGCCCGTAGTGGCTGTATATGAAAAAGATGTCCCATTAACGGCAACAGAGTGCTGTGTAGTTACAGTAGTATCTACTGGGATTTTACGTTCCTGGGCATAGGTGTAACCCACGGAAATAACAGAAAGGAAGAAGATAATTTTTTTCATGGTGTTGCTGTGTATTTTGATTGTTAAATGTATTGAATTTAATGGAATGAAAAGCAAAGATTATTAGGCTTAAATTATTGTCTGTAACTTTAAGTGTCATGAAGAAATTAGCAAGGAGAAAATTTAATCAGATACTCAGCCAGGGCATTGCCGGTTCGGCCTTGTTAAGCAGTATGCCTTTATCCTGTGCGATGGGAGAAAAGAAACAAAATGATCGCTCTTTGGGGATTGCGCTTGTTGGATTGGGAGCTTATAGCACATATCAATTGGCGCCCGCACTGAAGGATACAACATATTGCCATTTGGCAGGAATTGTTACTGGGACACCGGCAAAGGAAAAGATATGGGCAAGTAAATACGACATCCCGAATCATTGTATTTACAATTATGAAAATTTTGATGATATCGCTCAAAATCAAGACATTGATGTTGTCTATGTAGTTTTACCCAATAGCATGCACGCCGAATTTTCGATTCGCGCCGCTCAAGCCAGCAAGCACGTCATCTGTGAAAAGCCAATGGCCATAAGTGTACAAGAGTGTGACGCCATAATTGAAGCCTGTGATAAAGCCGGGGTGGAACTGGGAATCGGCTACCGTTTACAATCAGAACCCTATACGCAAGAAGTGAAGCGTTTTGTAAGGGAGAAGACATTCGGGGACGTAAATTTAGTTTCTGCAGACGCAGCCTATGTATCAAGAGGAAACCCAGATCAATGGCGTCTCAATAAAGCCTTGTCCGGGGGCGGGGCATTGTTAAATATGGGAGTGTACTCCATACAAAGTGCCATTTATGGAACCGGTGAAAATCCTGTTACTGTAAGTGCCGAAGAATTCTCTACCAGGCCGGAATATTTTAAAGATACCGATGAGACTATAAATGCGCGGTTTGAATTCCCGGGGGGTGCTGTCGGTGAGATAATGACTTCTCATAATATCCGTGCGAATCGGTTACATGCCACCTGTAGCCATGGATGGTTTGAACTACAGCCTGCAAATACGTATGGCCCTCTTGCCGGTAGGAGTTCTGCCGGAAACTTCCATTTTAAACACGAAAGTCAACAAAAATTGCAGATGGATGATTTTGCCCGACATATTTTAGAAGGAACCCCCAATCTGGCACCCGGAGCAATGGGAAAAAGAGATATGATCATTTGCGAAGCCATATATGATTCCATTGCACAGGGAGGGAAGAAAATAGCGCTGGAT
>JBPCUI010000207.1:0-3751 GCA_051011235.1 Flavobacteriaceae bacterium | reverse complement strand
CATTAGAATTGCCGGTGAGTGCATGATTGATCAGAATGATCGGTGCTTCATGCAAAGGCTTGCCAAAGACTTCATAGTGTAGTGGGAGCTGATAGTCCACTCCACTACGGGTTCTCAAAAAACCTATGTCAACGTGTTTTCACAAGTGATTTTGCATGGGCACCACAGTTTCAATTCTAACTTATACAACAGCGGTTTGACTAATGGTGTCAAACGCCAGGGTCAGATCATTTCTGAGATCGTCAAGATCTTCTAATCCTACTGATAAGCGAATAAGATCCTTACTAACTCCTGTTTCCAGTTGTGCTGCATCACTTAGTTGTTGATGCGTTGTGCTCGCCGGATGAATTATCAGGGATTTCGTATCTCCGATGTTCGCAAGCAAAGAAAAGAGCTTGGTTTCATCAGCAATTTTCTTCGCCGAATCAAATCCGCCCTTCACACCGAATGTCACCAGGCCACTTTGGCCATTTGGTAAATATTTTTGTGCCAATTCATAACCTGGAGAGGTAGAAAGTCCTGGGTAGTTTACCCATGCTACTTCTTCCCGTGTTGTAAGCCATTTAGCTAGTTCCAATGCATTTTCACTTTGCTTTTTGATACGTACCTCCAGTGTTTCAAGCCCTTGTATAATCTGGAATGCATTAAAAGGACTCAAGCAAGCTCCGTGATCTCTTAGGCCTTCAACACGTACTTTAGCAATAAAAGCTGCAGGTCCCAGGGCATCGTGATATACAAGACCATGATATCCCGCAGAAGGTTCCGTAAACTCAGGGAATTTCCCATTGGCCCAATCAAATGTACCGGCATCAATGATAGCCCCTCCCAGAGCTGTTCCATTCCCGTTTATGTACTTCGTCAAAGAATGGATAACAATATTGGCTCCATATTCTATCGGATTCAAAAGGGCAGGTGATGCCACTGTGTTGTCCACAATAAATGGAATTCGCGCTTTTTTGGCCTGAGCTGAAATCGCTTCCAGGTCTAGGACGTCTAATTTTGGATTACCAAGAGATTCAACAAAAATGGCGCGTGTATTTTGTTGTACAGCACGACCGAAATTCTCGGGATCATCTGGATCTACAAAAGTTGTAGTTATCCCTAAACGAGGGAGCGTTACATTAAGCAAATTATAGGTGCCTCCATATAGACTATTTGAGGCAACAATATGATCACCGCTACGCAAAAGCACTAAGAGTGCTGTATTCAATGCGGCGGTACCAGAGGCTGTTACTACGGAAGCAATGCCGCCTTCTATGGCTGCTAAGCGCTGCTCCAGTATGTCGTTCGTCGGGTTGTTTATCCGTGTGTAAATGTTCCCGAATTCCGCCAATGAAAATAAATTGGCTGCATGATCGGAATCGTCAAAGACATAGGCTGTACTTTGATAAATAGGAACTGCACGTGTTCCTCCGTTTAATTTAGTGTCATGACCTGCGTGTAACGCCTGGGTCGATAATTTTTGATTGCTCATGATTTAAAATTTTTTATTATATGATTAAATAAAAAATCCAAACCTACCGGCTTATCACCGGGTTCGAAATCAAAGAGTTAAAAAGAAAGACAAGTAAAATCTTGAACTTCGGTTATCTTTCCGTCATCTCAAATAATGGATGCTCGGTTAGAAGGTAGCACCTTCTTGGCATAAGTGCCAAGGGTTGCTAAGGCTTCACAGGGTCTAATCCCTCCACCTTTCTTGATAACTATTCAATACGTGTTTGAACTTTGAGCCAACAAATATAGGTAGTCATTACTTTCTACCAAAAATTTTAGTAATTCTTTACAAATTAAATGCCTTTTGCACTGCGTCTACTGAGTCTAATTTCTCCCAGGTAAATAGCTCTACTTCCTTTTCGATCTTGCCATTATAGGGCGATTCAAAGACTTTGGTGACTATCTTTGGCTTCTTGCCCATGTGACCATAGGCTGCTGTCTCACGATAAATTGGCTGTCTTAGTTTTAAGCGTGACTCGATAGAAAATGGACGCATATCGAAGAGTTCAGCTACTTTTTTTGAGATCTCCCCATCACTCATATCTACCTTGGCCGTTCCGTAGGTTTCTACATTGATAGAGGTGGGTTCTACTACTCCAATGGCATAGCTTACTTGTACGAGAATCTCACTGGCCACTCCGGCAGCTACTAGATTTTTTGCAGCATGACGGGCAGCATAAGCTGCTGACCTATCTACTTTACTCGGGTCTTTTCCACTGAAAGCACCTCCGCCATGTGCTCCCTTGCCCCCATAGGTGTCTACGATGATCTTTCTTCCAGTGAGGCCCGTATCTCCATGGGGTCCACCGATCACAAATTTTCCGGTTGGATTGATATGATATTTGATAGAATCATCAAACAATACCTGTATACTTTCGGGAAGCTTTGCTATAACACGTGGAATCAATATTTTTTTAATATCGAATTGAATTTTTTCCAGCATAGCCTTCTCACTTGCTGCAAAATCATCGTGCTGTGTTGAAACAACTATGGTATCAATGCGCTGAGGAACATTTTCCTCTGAGTATTCTATAGTCACCTGGGCTTTTGCATCCGGCCGTAAATATGGGACTTGATCTTTCTCCTTTCGCAGAGCGGCCAATTCTTCCAAGATTCGATGAGAAATATCCAGGGCCAGAGGCATAAAGTTCTCCGTTTCATTAGTGGCATATCCAAACATCATACCTTGATCCCCTGCGCCTTGTTCTTCCTTCGTACCACGGTCAACACCCTGATTAATATCAGGTGATTGTTCATGGATAAGGGAGATCACCCCACAAGATTCCCCACTAAATTGGTACTCGCCTTTTGTATATCCAATTTCATTGATCACATCGCGAGCGATTTGCTGCAAGTCTACATAGGTATTGCTTTTGACTTCCCCAGCGAGGATCACCTGCCCCGTAGTAACCATGGTCTCACAGGCAACTTTGCTTTCTGCATCAAAGGCAAGAAAATTGTCTAATAATGCATCACTGATTTGATCGGCAATCTTATCCGGATGTCCCTCACCGACAGATTCAGATGTAAATAAATATGACATAGATATAATGTTGCGGGATGAATTTGCGCTGCGCTCTCAACAAGATCATCGAAGATACTGCTTTAGCATTTTTTGTAAGCCGTTACCAGTTACCGAGGTTGCAATCAGTCAAATCCCTCCTCAAATATAGCTGTCAAAGATACAAATTCGGGAATGAAAAGTAAATTTTCTTACCGTAGTAGTACTTCCCTTTCCTTTCCCCGTATTTTTTTTCTCGGGTTGGGAATCCTTTGTATATTGTGTGCTGCTTAATTTTTAGCACTAACCATAAAATAGTTGACCTAATGCACATTGCTGTTGCCGGAAATATTGGGGCAGGAAAGACCACTCTAACCAAACTTCTATCCAAGCACTACAAATGGGATGCCCATTATGAAGATGTTGTGGATAACCCATATCTGGATGATTTCTATACCCAGATGGAGCGTTGGAGTTTTAACTTGCAGATCTATTTCCTGAACAGCCGCTACCGCCAAATATTAGACATTAGAGAGAGTGGGAAAAATGTGATCCAGGACCGAACTATTTATGAGGATGCACACATTTTTGCTCCTAACCTGCATGCCATGGGATTAATGACGAACCGGGATTTTCAGAATTATTCCAGTTTGTTTGAACTTATGGAAAGCCTGGTGATGCCTCCAGACTTGTTGATCTACCTTCGTAGTACCATACCTAATCTTGTGAACCAGATACACACGCGTGGCCGGGAAT